>JAFXGD010000054.1 GCA_017513285.1 Alphaproteobacteria bacterium | reverse complement strand
TTGGCTTCACCACCATAGGCAGCACCACAGATGTCGGTTTCGCAACTTTAGACGCCGCCGCTGAAGCACTCGGATCTTACATCGGCTCTTACGCCTCTGGCTTTACAACCGGTTCGGGCGCACCAACATATATATTGGGCACAAACACAACCGGTACCGTCACGAACGCAACAATGAAACTGCACGCAATTTCCGGTTTGGGGTCGGAAATCAAATTTACCGAAACCAAAACCGCCGCAGAAATAAGCGCATCAACCGGAACTGTTTATTTCCCCGTTATTCAAAACGGGCAAATTTACGGTGTAACATTAAATGATTTCTATATCTTGATGAATGCCAAATTCTGATGATATTCACGGGGGGCGCACAGGGATGGGATACAAACCAAAGTCGAAATAATAATGAAAATATTGATTATAAATTCTTTCCCTGAATACATGCAGGTAAAGCCCGAAGATATCGAATACATCGAATCTGATTTGTCCGGTACCGCAACCGTTGTGTCTTTGAACGATTTGTCCGATGAACATGTAAATGAAAAATATGATGCAATCGTATCTTTTAATTGCGTCAATATTTTTCACCCCGAAATTTCCAAATTACAAATCAACGCCGACAAATTGGCAAAGATTATCAACGATATAAAATTGGAAAATCGTGCAATATATCAACGTGACCGATACTTTAACGGACGTGACGTTTTGCCAATGTGCCAATTCGGACGTATGTTGCGAACACACAAAATTCGTGTTTTGATTTCAATTCCATGCTTTGAACGCATTTGCAAAGAAACATTAAAATCGATTTATACACTTATCATCCCCGACAATGTAGAGGCCGACTTTAACTATCAAGCCGGATATACCGTTGTCCAAGCCCGCAATCGCCAAGTTCGTGAATCATTACTGGGGGGATATGATTATACACTGTATGTTGATTCGGACGTTGTATTGCCACAAAATTTATTAATTCATCTGTTGCGTGCAAATGCCGATTTGGCAACCGGTTGGTATATCAAAAAAATACCCAATGGCCCAAAAATCACAGAAATCTATGCCAAAAAAAGATTTAATGATGAACTGGAAAACATCATGGAAGAAGAACTAATCAAATGGGGCGGCAAAATCGTACCAATTGGCGGTTGCGGTTTTGGTTGCACATTGGTTAAAAATTCTGTGTTCGAAGATTTAAAGGAATTTGAAGACAACTGGTTCGAATACGTCGAAACCAAAAAAGACGGTAAATTTTACATCTGTTCCGAAGATATAAAATTCTGTGAACGTCTGCGTGAAAAAGGAAAAACATTGGTATGTGACCCCACCCTGCGTTGTTTTCACGTTGGTCAAATGTTATTCTGAATTATATCTTTTTGATTTGCACTGATTGGTTGTATATGCTAATCTGACCCCGTGTAAAATCACAAGGAAAGGTTTCATTATGTATGATATTATTATTTTGGGTTCTGGTCCTGCGGGGTTAACTGCGGCATTATATGCGGCCCGTGCGAACAAGAAAACAATTGTATTGGGTGGCAATCGTTTGGGTGGTCAAATGGCCGGGATTGCGGTATTGGAAAACTATCCGGGCTGGGCGGGTTCTGGCACCGAATTGGCCGAATTTATGAAAAATCAATGCGAAACATTTGGCGCAGAAATTGAATTTGTATCTGCCACATCAATATCTGGCGATGCATCCAACCAATTTACCGTCACATGTGACAACAACAAAACCTATACCGGTAAAGCGGTCATCATCGCCACCGGTGCATCACCACGTAAGTTAGAAATTGCAGGCGCCCGTGAATTTATGGGCCGTGGCGTTTCATATTGTGCGACATGCGATGGATTCTTTTTCTCCGATAAAAACGTCATCGTTTTGGGTGGCGGGAACAGCGCCCTGAACGACGCATTATATTTGGCAGATTTGGCCAAATCCGTCAAAATCGTATACCGCAAAGGCGCCTTTACCCGTGCCGAAGCCGTCCTGCGTGAACGTGTTGCGGAACGCACCAACATTGAATGCTTGTTTAACACAGATTTGGCAAAAATTGAATCAAAGCCTGATTCAGACGACGGTGAATTAATTGTCACCACAACCAACGGCGACCAAATTGTGACGGACGGCATATTTGTTGCCATTGGCCACGAAGCCAACACAGATTACCTGTCCGAAGATATCACCCGTGATGCCATGGGACGTTTGGCACCAGACGCCTTGCCCGACGGGATTTTTGTTGCAGGCGACGTATATTCTGGGTTAAAAATGCAAATTGCAACCGCCGTCGGCACCGGGTGCAGTGCCGCCATGGACGCAATCGCTTTTTTGAATAAAAATGCATAAACCAATAAAACGCCCAACCGGGCGTTTTATTATTCCCCAACCGCCCAACATATTTTCCGACAAAAAAGTTGAAAATTCATAAATTTGGTTATACCCTGTATGGGGTTAAACTAAAAATTGGGACAAGATATGAAAATTCGCAACATTGCAATTATCGCACACGTTGACCATGGCAAAACAACACTGGTTGACAATATGTTAAAGCAATCCGGCACATTCCGTGACAACGAACGCATTGACGACCGTGTTATGGACAGTGGCGACATCGAACGTGAACGTGGCATTACAATTTCTGCAAAACCCACATCTATTCAATGGGGTGAATACAAAATTAACATTGTTGACACACCTGGGCACGCAGACTTTGGTGGCGAAGTTGAACGTATATTATCCATGGTTGATGGTGTTGTATTGTTGGTTGACAGTTCCGAAGGCCCCCTGCCACAAACTAAATTTGTATTATCCAAAGCATTAAAATTGGGGTTGCATCCAATTGTTTGCATTAACAAAATCGATCGTTCTGATGCCCGTCCCGACGAAGTACTATCTGAAACATTTGATTTGTTTGATAAATTGGGCGCAACGGATTCACAATTGGATTTCCCATATTTGTACTCTGTTGGTCGTGACGGTTGGGCGGTTCGCAATTTGAATGACGAACGCAAAGACTTAACACCATTGTTCCAATTGATTGTTGACCACGTACCTGCCCCTGATTGCAATGGCGAACGTTGTAAATTGGACGCACCATTTACTATGTTGGCCACCACATTAGAGGCCGACCCATACGTTGGTCGTATCTTGACCGGCAAAATTGAATCTGGCACGGTGCGTGTTGGTCAATCTGTCAAAGCAATTAATATGCGTGGCGAATTTATTGAAAACGCAAAAATCACAAAAATCATTGAACATCGTGGGGTTGAAAAAATCTCTCGTGATACGGCATCTGCGGGCGACATTGTTGTTGTTGCAGGTTTTTCCAAAGCAACCGTATCCGACACGTTATGCGACCCATCGGTCACAGAACCAATTCCGGCCATGCCGATTGATCCCCCGACCTTGACCATGACATTCTTTGTGAACACATCCCCATTGGCGGGCAAATCCGGGAAAAAGTTAACGTCCCGTATGATTGGCGAACGCCTGTTTAAAGAGGCCGAAACCAACATCGCCCTGCGTGTAGAACAAAGTGAAAATAACGAAGCGTTCGAAGTATCTGGTCGTGGCGAATTACAGTTGGGCATCTTGATTGAAACCATGCGCCGTGAAGGCTTTGAATTATCGGTATCCCGCCCCCGTGTTGTAATGCAAACGAATGAAAACGGCGAAAAAACCGAACCAATCGAAGACGTTGTTATTGACGTTGACGATGAATTCAGTGGCGTTGTCATTGAAAAAATGACCAAACGCAAAGCCACTATCACAGAAATGAAAGCATCGGGTGCCGGCAAAACCCGCATTGTATTTTCTGCGCCATCCCGTGGTCTGATTGGATATTTATCCGAATTCCGCACAGACACCCGTGGCACAGGTATCATGAATCGTGTATTTGATAAATACGACACATACCGTGGTCCAATCACCCAATATCGTCCGGGCGTATTGGTATCTATGGAGAAAGGCAGTGCCGCCACATACGCATTATTTAATTTGCAACCACGTGGCACATTATTCATTGACCCACAAACCGAAGTCTATTCCGGCATGATTATCGGCGAACACAGCAAAGAAAATGATTTAGAGGTCAACCCAATCAAGGGCAAAGAATTAACCAACATGCGTTCTGTTACCGCAGACGAAAAATTATTCTTGGCCCCACCACGTCGTATTTCTTTGGAAGAAGCCCTGTCATACATTCTGGACGACGAATTGGTCGAAGTCACACCGGCAACAATACGTCTGCGCAAAAAAGAATTGGACAGCAATACACGTAAAAAATTAAAGAAACACGTCGAAGAATAAAAACACACGCCATGACTTTTTATCATGGCGTTTTATATTTTTAACATGTAAAATGATAATAAATGAAACAACACAAGCGTTTATTTTTATTTGCAGGCTATGACAAAGACGGCATAATCGACGAATCGTTATTAATGTACGTATCTGCCGTATCCAAATTTGGCGACGTCGTTTTATGCATGGATTCTGATTGTCCCGATTCGGAATTAAATAAATTGCAAGACATAACATTACATGCCATGGCCACACGTCATCGTGAATATGATTTTGGATCATATAAACGTGCATATAATTGGGCATTGGAAAATCTGGACTTATCAAAATATGACTTTGTGTATATGTTAAATGATTCCATGTATGGACCACTGTTTGATTTATCGCCCTATTTTGAAAAAATGGAAGCATCCAATTGGGATGCATTTGGCATGGTAAAAAATCCACACGCCACATCGCCACACATACAATCTTGGTTTATCGGCATGCGCCCGGCCGTATTCACATCCGATTGGTTTTGCGAATTATTACAATCCGTTCGTCATCACGATGACAAAGGCAGTGTCACCATCTTATACGAACATGGCTTTACCAAACACTTGATTGGGCGCAACATGAAATGGGGTGCATTGTATTCGGCACCTGGGCGTTCTGTTTATAATCGTATCAAGCACTTTTATAAACGCAAAATGCCGTTTATTAAAAAGTTATCTGTTTCCCGACACTATGGTGCATTGGGCCGACAACTGCTGTATATCTTAAATCGCTGTCCACATGACATGCGCCACGCAATTATGCAAAATGCGAATCGCATATATGGTGCGGAATATATGTCACGCACCCTGACCCGCAATCCATTTAAAATAATGCACCGCAATATTAAGTACACAATTCATAAACTTAGAACCGAAGGGATATAGCAATGGCCACGAAACGTATTGCTGCGATTACAATGGCACGCAATGACGAATTTTTTCTGTCACGATGGATACAATATTACGGCAATTTATTTGGCACGGAAAATTTGTACATCTATCTGGACGGCACCGACCAAGAAATACCGGAAAATGCGGGTTCGGCACACGTTGAAAAACTGCCCCACACCGACATGTCACGCAGTGCCGGCGACAAATATCGCATAAATTTAATATCTGATTTGGCAAACAAACTGTTGTCTGAATATGACATAGTCATTGGATGTGATTGCGATGAATTTTTGGTCGTTGACCCAAATTGTAAAATGGATTTATCCAAATATTTATCACAATCGAACTTTAATACAACACTGTCTGGATTGGGGTTGGACGTTGGCCAACATTTAACACATGAAAAAACTTTGGACACATCTAAACCATTTTTATCCCAACGTGAATATGCACTGTTATCCACCCGTTACACCAAACCGGTTGTAATAAATCGCCCTGTCCGTTGGGGCAGTGGTTTTCACCGTGTTCAAAACCACAATTTCCACATTGATAAAAATTTATATTTATTACATTTTGGTGCGGTCGACATGGACATGTTGGTTGCCAAAGCCGCCAACCGTGGTGCCGATTGGGTTAATCATTTAAAGCGTCGTGGCAACGGTACAATAAACGATGTGACCCATCGTCATGCCCGTGGCGAATTCTGGATAAAATTATCCCGTATTATTCAAACATACATACGTGCGCCATACGCATGGAACAAACCAAACATGTTGGGCATGAAATGGGTTGTCAAAATCCCCGAACGCTTGAAAAAATCTGGGGTATAAAATGGGGCGCAATGCGCCCCGTATTTTTATTGTTTCAACCTTTCCACCACTTCGGGTGCAATTAACACAGATTCAAACCGTGGCAAAGATTTTGTTGCCACATCTATCATTTTTTTGACCGGCACCACCCCACGCCAAACATCTGTCATGTGTTGTGCCAACTGTTCTGCATTACCCGGCTGAAACAGCAATCCCGCATCGCCATCTAACAAAATTTCACGCGGGCCATTTTTGCAATTGGATGATATATTTAAAGTTCCCGTGGCCATGGCTTCGATTAAGACGGTGGGCAGGCCTTCACTGTGACTGGACAAAATATGCGCCATTGCGCCACGCATAAAGCCAAATGGATTTGGTTGCGCCCCAACGAATTCAATATTTTTTGCAGCCCCATATCCATTTGCAATTGTGCGATATTTTTCTATATCCCCACCGCCGACAAAGACCATTTTTACATCCGGCTGATTATTAATTGTCCAAAATTTATCGAACGCCCGCAAAACGGTTTCAATATCTTTATCCGCCGACAAACGTGCCACAGACACAAAATAATCCCCCATATCAACAGGTTCCGCCACATTGGCACGATTACGAATTCCATCGACATCCACGGGATTATATAAACGTGCGACCTTATGTGCATATTCGGGCCAACATTCTTTAAATTCATCAACGAACCCATCTGTCAAAGTGACAAACAAATCATAGTGCCGCAAATTTTTTACATAATTTTTGCTTAAAAATTTTGTAATAGACGAATGCCACCACGCAATTTTTTTCACCTTGACCCGTTTTAATTCACTGACGAATCCAAAATCATAGTAATCAACCACCACATCCACATCGGACAGGATTTTATGTCTGAAAAAAACACGTCTGCCCCAACGATACAGGTCACGCATTAAATGCTGTCCAATTCTTAACAAAAAGAATCGCTTTAACTTTGTCCCCAACCACGGGCAAGGATACAACACATATTGTTTTACCTGTGGGTGATTTGCAAACCATTGCGCATAGACAGGTTCCGTAATTTTTACGTATGACACAAACGATATATCCAAATCGTCACGATTTATCAACTGTTCAAACGTACGAATTGCAACGGATTCGACCCCCCCGATTTGCATATCACGCAAACAAAACGCCACACGTGTTTTTTTCTTTGGCATAATTATTATTCCTTTATGAAATTCAAAATTTCACTGCGTGTTTTTCTGGCCCAATCATATGGCGGATTTTCCAAAGCCCCAATTTGATGCAAATTACGGAAACAATCACGTGCCGCCGCAAAGTCCGCATCGGATTCCAAATACTTTATTTTGCGGAACGCCCAACGTACAAAGTACCATTTAAAGTTAGCATTCCATTTTTCCATTTGATAATCCGTCGCCGTATCCACATATGCTTGGTATGCATCTGCAATACCACGACACAAACTTTGCATAATACGCAATTGCTTTGCACTTAAAACAATTCCACCAAAGTTTGGTATATAGAAATACAACGGCAAAGGCGCAATTGTCACACGTGGATTGCGCAGCATAACCCTGCTCCACCATGGGAAATCTTCGAACAACAATCCCTTGATAAAAGGAATATCATCAATCAGTTCACGCTTATATAAATTTTTCCACACCTGGCAGTGTTTAATCAGCCAACGACGCTTTGGATTAAATTTATTATGTGTACGTTCTGTGGCGTATTCATACACATCATCCGTCACACGTGTTTTAATTTTATCGACATTATATCTTTTATGCATACGCATTGGCACCACATTATCGGTATCCATTTTCAAGAAATGACGCACCATCAACTGTGGCCGATAAATTCTGTCATATGTGAACGACACGATATCTGACCCATCCCGCACCGCCAAAGAATAAGCGATTTCCATTGTTTGCGGATGAATAAAATCATCACTGTCCAAATACAGAATATAATCACCCGTCGCATGTTGCATACCCACATTACGTGCATCGGACAATCCACCATTTTCTTTATCGACGACGACAAATCGTTTATCACGTGCGGCATATTCCCGTGCAATTTCACCAGATTTATCGGGGCTGCCATCATTTACACAAATGGCCTGCCAATCTGTAAAAGTCTGATTTTGCACACTGTCCAAACATCTGCGCAAATACTTTTCGACCCCATACATAGGTATAATAATTGAAATTGCGGGCATGAAAACATCCTTTTGTTATTTATTCATATTGCAAATTGCTTCGGAAAAAGTTCCGGGCTGTGGCGCATCGGCATATGCTGTTTTTTGGAAAAACGCATCGGCCGTCAATTTATCGAACAGTTTTTTATCAAACGGTTTGAATTTATAATCATGCCACAGTGAATGCGTTGGGTCTTGTGGGACATGTGGCATTTGTTCGAAATACTTTTTACCCCGTTCATCATTTTGTACCAACGTTTGGAATAACATTTGATGCATAAAGTAATCAAATGATTTTTGTTCATTCATCCAATACGCCAAAATCATGGCCCGCCATGCCCCCAACAGGTACGATCCACGTCTGCCACGGATAAAGCAGTTTTGACAGAACATATATTTCTGACCAACTTTTTCCCCGACCAAGAACATAAAGAAATCTGTATCAACAATCCATTGTGGAATTTCCGACACAACAAAGTCCGTTGAATCCAACCAGAAACCACCATATTTATACAGCAATTCCACACGACAAATATCTGCGAAATGTGCGCGACGGATTTTACCGGCTTTATACTTTTCCACGATAACATCTGGCAAAGTTATATAATCAAAAATATTATTATCATCCAACACGACCAATTCTTGTTTACAGTGTTTTCTGATACTGCGGAAACAAGACTTTACCAATTCTGGCGCATTTTCTTCACCTTGTTGCCAAATAGTAAATATTTTTTCATTTTCATCATCTTTGATAACTTTTGTTTCTTTCACAGATTTCACCGCCGGCAAATATCTTTTAAAATATTCTGGTGCGACACGTGACAAAACGTTTGTCCGCACATCCCGTCTGTGTTCACGTGAACGCCACGGCCAATTAAAAACATGCGATTGAAAGAAAATTTTGGTCAAAGCCCATGCTCTATCTATATTCATATTACATCCCTTTTTTTTATTAAATTTAACAAAACGCCCCCTGCCAAAATTTTGGTTGGGGGCACACAACTGTCACTCATCAGCATCTTTTTTAATTCTATGCACAACGAACTCCTTTTTTTATCTATATTTAACAAAATGCCCCCTTCCAAAAATTTTGGTTTGGGGCAACACATTACCATTCGTCTATATCTTTTTTGATTCTGTGCATAACGAACTCCTTTGGTATTATCCTTCTGATAAATCTGTCATGATATTACACCTTATTCTTCAACTTCTGTCATTACATCCTCTGCCTCATCAATTGGACCGGTTGTCATTTCTTCGGCGATACCATTTGCCCGTGCCATAATCTTATTCAACAATTCATCTTGCACTTCTGGATGGTCTTTCAACCATTGGCGTGCATTGGCTTCACCCTGTCCCATACGTTCACTGTTATAAGAATAGAAACTGCCGGCTTTTTCAATAAAGTCATACTTCACACCCATATCCAATATTTCACTGATACGTGAAATACCTTCACCATACATAATCTTAAAGTCCACGGTACGGAAAGGTGGTGCAACTTTATTTTTCACGACTTTGACACGTGTTTCATTACCAATGATATTTTCTTTATCTTTGATTTGTCCTGTACGACGAATATCCAACCGCACCGATGCATAGAACTTTAACGCATTACCACCGGATGTGGTTTCGGGATTTCCGAACATGACACCAATCTTCATACGAATTTGATTAATGAAAATCAGCAAAGTATTACTGCGTGAAACCGACCCCGCCAATTTTTTCAAACTCTGCGACATTAAACGTGCGGTTGTACCAACAAAAGAATCGCCAATATTACCTTCTAATTCTGCCTTTGGCACCAACGCTGCGACCGAATCGATAACCACGACATCAACCGCCCCCGATTTAATCAAAGTATCTGCGATTTCCAATGCCTGTTCCCCGGAATCAGGTTGCGAAATAATTAAATTAGAAACATCCACACCCAATTTTTTTGCATATGATGGGTCCAATGCATTTTCCGCATCGATATACGCACATGTCCCACCTTTCTTTTGTGATTCCGCCACCGCATGCAATGCCAATGTTGTTTTACCCGAAGATTCTGGCCCATAAATTTCAACGATACGCCCTTTTGGATATCCACCGACACCCAACGCAATATCCAATCCCAAAGACCCCGAAGAAATCGCTTCGATATTTTGCTGTGACCCATCACCCATTTTCATGATGGCTTCTTTACCAAACTGTTTCTGAATTTGTGCCAACGCAGATTCCAACGCCGGATTTTTTGCCGGTGCGCCTGCATCTTTGGCCACATCTTTTTTTGCCATATATTTCCCCTTTTTTTCTTAAGAAAATCATACAAGCAAAGTATACAAATTGCAACGAATTTATTATTTTTTACGGGCCAACAAAATCAAGACACTGGCCACGCCAACCCCCGCCGTCACAAACCACACCGCCGACGTTGCACCGAACGCTGCGATAACCCCTGCCCCAACCACGGGTGCGATTACACTGGGTAAATTTGCACTGGTTCTGAACACGCCATAATATTTTGTTTGTTGTGCTTTTTTTGTATTATCGAAAAACAGCAAATCATGCACAGATTCCATTAACGCCCCCGAAATCTGCCATGCAACAAATATCATCAACACGGGCACCCCCGTCACAATTGTCGCCAATATTGACAACGCTGCAAAAGACCCAAATCCCAACACCAACCAAATTGTTTTTCCAAATCTGCGCACCAATCGTGCCATAACATCACTTAACAACAGATAAGGAATAATTCCCAACGTCAACACCCACCCCAACACATCTTTATCAAATCCATTTTCAATCACCAAAATCGGCACATATAACACACGCATCGCCCGCAAAGAATAGTATCCAAAATTCACCAAATACGCCCGCCACATTCCCGGCAACCGAAAGAATCCAACGGCATTTTTCCACAGCGACTTGAACGTTTTACGTGGGTCAACCTGACGAATTTTTTTATCTTCTTGGACAACTTTAAAGTATTTAAACAATCCCCAACCTGCGAAATAAATCACCGCCGAACCAAAGAAAGCCGCCCTGTTTCCGAAATGATTTGCGATAAACACGGCAACCGTTGGCGCCAACAGCGCCCCGACATTCATCCACAAATGATAACGTGAATTTAATCGTGCCATTCCAACTTTTTTTGAAAAATCGGACATAAACAGCGGAATCAACATCCCGACCAAAGTAATTGCAACACCGGTCGTATAATCCAAAATTATAAACGTACGTGGCAGTATAGAAAAACTCATCATCGCATAGCACACCGCCAACATCAGCATTACAAAGTAAAACACCCGTGCTTTGGAAAATTGGCGTAATATTTCATTTGCGAACAACCCCACGACAAAACAAAACACCGAATACAGTGCCACATACAACCCGACAACTGCACTGTTGCGGAAAATTTCCAATATAACCAAAGAATATACGGCATTATAAATCCCATCCGCAAAGCCCGTAAAGAACCCCAGATTTGCGAATGAAAACCCACTGACATTTTTATTAACAGAAATATATTTATCACGTGCCATAGCAATCAATTATATCACAAAAGCCCGCCCCCACAAAATAAAAACCGCCAAACGGCGGTTTTTTATAACTGCTTTTACATTCTCATCGGCATCAAAACATACAAAGAATCTGCATCTTTTTCGACCGAATTAATTTTTGTTGGCGCCAAAGGATCCTGCATTTCCATCTGGAACTTTTCACCTTCGACCTGACCGGCAACGTCCAACAAGAATTTTACATTAAACACAACGGTAAAAGAACTGTCCCCATTGTATTCGATATCCAATTCTTGGGTTGCGGTACCTGCATCTGGACTGGACGCATTAATGACCAACTTATTCATACTGAACGTCAACTGCACAGATTTTGTTTTATCAACACTGGCAACCGACACCAAATCAACTGCATTAATAAATTGTTTTCTGTCCAATACTGCAATTTTATCATTACCCTTTGGAATAACGACACGATAGTTTGGATATTGTGCATCGACCAACTTACTGGTCAAAGTTGCGGCCCCAACCGTAAAGCGTGCTTTTGTATCGGACAATTCAACCATAACATCATCAACATTTGCATCTTCCAACAGTTTGGACAATTCACCAATTACACGACGTGGCAAAATCACCGCCGGCATTTCTGCACTGCCTGCGGGTGCGGGCATTGCACACAGTGCCATACGTTGTGCATCCGTTGCGACGGCGGTCAATTTATTTTCACCACTGTCATCAGAAATATGGAAATAAATACCCCCCAAATGATAACGCACATCATCTGTTGGAATTGCGAATTTTGTTTGATTGATTAAGTGTGCCAAATCCCCTGTTGTCATTTGGAATTTGGTTGTTAAATTGCTGCCCGCCATTGCAGGGAAGTTTTCCGCCGGCAATGTCGGCAAACGGAACACGGCCCGCCCACTGGACACAACCAATTGGTCACCGGACAATTTAAAAGAAATTTCTGCATCATCTGGCAATTTACGAACGATATCATATAACATCTGTACCGGCACAGTAATTTTACCACCCAATGTAATATCTGCCGCCACATGTTCGACCAATTCCAAATCCACATTTGTTGCAGACAAAATCAAGTCATCTGCCACTTCTATTTTTACATTCATCAAAATGGGTAAAGTCGCACGCTTTTCCACAATGGACTGCATATGCCCCAGCGCACGAATCAAAACCTGACGAAACACTGAAAATTCCATTATACGCTCCTGTTTCCTTTTACTGTATGTGCATTCCTACACTCTTTTGCAATGATTTTATCAAAAAACCCCGATTCGGTGCAAGACATAAAACACCCCCAACACAAAAAGCCCCGAAATACCAATTTCAGAATACAAATCGTGCCATATTCGAATGGGCCAATGCAATTGCGATTGCGTCTGCTTCGTCTGCTGTTTTTGGTTTTGCGGCCGGCAACAGTATTTGCACCATTTTATCAACGGCGCCCTTATCCGCATGCCCGGCCCCGGTCAAAGCCTTTTTAATTTTATTTGGTTCATATTCAAACAAAGGCACATTCATATTTGCCACCGCCACCACGGCCGCACTGCGTGCATGGCCCAAAATCAGTGTGGTTTTTGGGTTTTTATTTACAAACGTAATTTCCATACTGCATTCATCGGGCGAAAAAGTTTCACAAATCTTGGTCACTTCCCGAAATATAGTGACCAATCTTTCACTCATTTCCATTTTTGGATTGGGCAACACAACACCACTGGCGACATATTTACGTGTTTGACCGCACGTATCAATAACCGCCCACCCTGTATGCAACAAACCGGGATCAATCCCCAAAATACGCTTTGTCATTTTTTTACCACTTTGCGCTTTGGTGTTTTAATTTCTGTGGCAGATAATATGTTATATGGATATGAAAAAGGCATAACAAAACGATATGTTTTTATTTTGTAAGTTTTTCCAATTTTAAGTTCTTGGTATAACTTTTTTGCATTAAATTTCAGCATAAAATCGTCATTAACATTTATGAAGGTTTGGCCATTGGTTGTTTTTATTATATATTGTTTTATCCCTAATAATTTAGTCCTTTGTATTTGTTTTGATTTTACAGTTATGTATTCTGTGTGAATACTAAGCAGATTAAATAATACAATCATTGCAAGAAATATAAATAACCCAATCCAATTATTGTCTATGGGATTATATGTCAAATTTATTGCCGCACCAACCAAAACGAAACCAATAAAAATAAGAAAATTCATCCTGTGTCCCCTTTTTTACTTTCTGAAACTTATTTTTCCAACGGCGTTATACCCAAAGTATTTATTTATACGTTTAATAATTTCATCCGCTTGGTATGATAATTGCAACGCATACGCCGGAACGGTTGGTCGAATTACAATATTAAATGTATTATCACGATTTTTTTTAATTGCGACGGGCTTTGCAATCATTGCAATATCTGCCCCCATAATTTCATTCCACCTTTGCACCAAATCCGCATCAGACGCCCGCACCCCAAACATTCGAATCAATCCCCCCAACGCACCGGCGATGGTTTGCGGATGTTTGGCACGCACCTCTAACTTCTTATCGTGGTTTGACATAGACATATTCTTTTGGCATTAAAATAAACATTTGTCCCTGGGCATGTTGACCTTGGGCGAATTTATATGCTTCGTCCCCTTTGCCAAAGAAGATATCTGCACGAATCCAACCACGAATTGCGCTGCCTGTATCTTGGGCAATCATCAAGCGACGAAACGGCCGCCCATCTGACAAATTGGTATTTATATACACCGGCAATCCCAAAGTATACAAATCATCATCCATTGCGATACTGCGGATTTTTGACAATGGGGTTCCCAATTTTCCCACCACATCCGGCGGCACAGATTCATAAAAATACACATATCGTGGATTTTTATAGATTACATCTTTGGCCAATGCGGGATTTGCCTTTAAATGTTGCCAAACGGCTTCGGATGAAAAACCACCTGCGGGCCGAATTCCACGATTGCGCAGTTCTTCACCAATGGATTTAAATGGCAAATCATTAACGGCGGCGAAATTCAATTTTACATCTGTACCGTCTTCTAATCTTAAATTACCACTGCCTTGGATTTGAATATTTTGCACATCGACAATATTCGCCCAATACAACACCCGCCCTATTTTCTTTTCCACTATATCTTTTTTTGGCACGCCCTTATACGCACGTCCGTCTGTTGGAATTCCCATCAACGGTTCATTACACACCGCCGTTTTCGTACGACACGCCGGAATAATTGGCGAATAGTACCCGGTATATGTACCTTTATCCCCACCGTTTTCATTAAATATCTGATATGGTTGGAAATGCGATTCAAACCATGCGCGCACGGTTGCGACATCTGCGGATGCGGACGGCAACATTCTGCATTTTTCTGCAAACAGTTCTTTATCCGGGATTAAACGCCCCGTAAATTGAATTTTGGCTTTACAAGAATTTCTGAATGCCTGTAAAGCATATCGCACATCATCATCACGCCATCCGGTCAAATCGGCATAAGATACCGCCCGGAAATTAGACGGAATAACCGAATTATTTCCCGACACGGTTGGGGTCGATACATCACAAGATGCCAAAACAAACGCCGCCAAAACCGCGAAAAACGCATTAAAAATAAAACTTTTTTCAAAAAAACGCATTTTTATCCCCATCCCCCACTTGTAAAAACTTTTTATAATGCTATATTACCATAAAACACGGACGCAAGTCCAGACATTACATCGCCAACCAGCACAGGAGAAAAAAATGGCAAAATTTAATATTATATCTCAATTTTTAAAAGACATTTCTTTTGAAAGCCCCAACGTACCTGAATTATTTTTCAAATCTGATAATGGTCAGGCGAAGTTAGAAATCAACATCGACATTCAAATCAAAGGTGCCGAAAACAATTTGTTCATGGTTGATTTGATTACAAAAGTTCACTCTAAATTAGAAGCCGGCGAAAAATCTATCTTTTTGATTGAATCCACATATTCTGGCTTGGTCCAAATGGAAGAAGAAAAAGATGAAGAAGTCAAAAAACGCACATTATTGATTGATGTTCCAACATTGTTGTTCCCATCTGTACGTGCATTGATTACACGTTTGACATCTGAATCTGGGTTCCCAACATTTGCGATGCAACCGGTTGATTTTGCACAATTGTACGAACAGAAACAGGCAAAATAATTATAAAACAAACAAAAAGCCGTCCATCTGGACGGTTTTTTTATAGAACAAAGCGGATGCCCCACCCCCTTGCAGTGTAATAAATTAAAGATAATGGTATAGATAAACGGATTGGGGGTGTCGTAGTGTACAAACGCTACATGAGACACCCCACAGCCCCTTGCAGTGTAATAAATTAAAGATAATGATTTAGATACGGAACGGTCCCGACAACGTAGTGTACAGAAGTTACATGAGCCACCCCACAGCCCCTTTGCAGGGTTAATAAATTAAAGATAATGGTATAGATGTGGACAGTGCCGTCCCCGTAGTGTACAGAAGTTACATGAGGGGACGGCACCGTTCACAGATATGCCATTAGATTTAATTTATTTATTCGTGACGATCGGGATACATCCCATTAATCAAGTTCTGACGTACGACATGGTGTTTAACCTTTTGCGTACTGGTCAAAGGTAAATCTTCGGTCGTCATGGCAAAGTGGGTCACCCATTTATAGCTGGCCACTTTTTTATTGGCGGCGGCAATATGCGCACCCAATTGTTCAATGGTGACATCTGGTTCCACACTGAACACAGCATATGTGACAGTTTTGTCTTTGACTCTGTGTTCAAATACGGCAACGTTTTTTACACCGGGGATTGTGATATACATACCTTCCAATTCATCGGGATAAACGTTTTTACCACTGTCCAAAACGATAACTTGCTTTTTGCGACCGGCAAAGTGCAATTCACCGTTTTTATCCATGGATACCATATCGCCGGTATTAAAGAACCCACGTTCGTCAAAGATTTCTTTATTTGCCGCTTCGTTATTCAGGTATCCACCAAAAACCTGATGTCCACGCAACCACAGCACCCCAACACCATCTTCATTTTTATCACGAATTTCACATTCGTTATTTAATGTTGGCGCACCAAACGCAAATGGGAAACGTTTTTTGGTTGGTTTGGAAATACAGATTGGCCCAACGGTTTCTGTTAAACCATAACCTTGGATAAAGGTCAACCCCAAACGTTCATAGAATGTTTCAACCTCTGGTTTGGTTGCGGCACCACCTGCGACCAACAATCTGGCCCGTCCACCGAATACATCCAAGATTGGTTTTTGCACTTTACGCACCAGCGCACCCAAACCAATTTTCTGTAATGTTTTACCGTATTTCAAAACGAATGATACCAACCACCATTTCTTTTGTGATTTTACATTATCGATAATTCTGTTACGGAATACTTCCCACAAACGTGGCACGGCCGGTATAACCTGTGGGCTGAACTTTTTAAAATCTGCCATAATTTCTTTTGGATTAACCGTTGGTTGCAATAATACCCCCGCCCCGAAATGTACAGTGGCCAAAATTTCCACACCAAATCCGAACACGTGATACATTGGCAAGAACCCATACAAAATATCACCCGGTCGAATCCATTCGGCCATTGATTCCAAAGAATTTGCACATTCAACCAAATTAAAGTGTGTCAAAGGCACAACTTTTGGGATACCTGTTGAACCGGATGTAAACGACATTGTTGCGACATCCACAGATTCAACCGCCGCCGGTTTTAAGTCCGGATTAATTTTTCCGTCTTTTTTGGTTATATCATAGAATTTGAATTTATCTGTTTTATATACGAATGACTTTTCCGCACAGACCATTTTGCATTCTGTGATGGTTGCCATATTATCGTATTCAAACGGTGTCAGATTTGTATCCAACAACAATACCGTCGCCCCCAGATACCACAGTGCGAACAACGTGATTGGGAATTCCGGTATATTATGCGACAAGATACCAACCACATCACCTTTATTCACACCCGCTTTATCCAAAGATGCGGCACGTGCTTTTACCAAATCTACAAAATCTTTATAATTTACGCCTTCACGTACCAAGAACAAATTATCTGGCCATGTTTGTGCGGTACGTTCCAGTAACTGATACATATTCATAGTTTTAAATTCCTTGTTGTTTTTATATTGGACACCCGATATTATACAAATGAATTAAAGGAAATCAAACATGAAAATATTAACTTTGAACATAAACTCTATCCGTGCCCACATTGAAAGTTTCATTGACATTTTACGTCATGGCGAATACGACACAATTATGGTCCAAGAATTAAAAGTTGAAACATCAAACTTTCCACACATGATTTTTGATGAATTTGGATATAACATCAAGGTTTTTGGCCAAAAATCATGGAATGGGGTTGCGATTTTTTCTAAAAATTCTATTGAAGATGTGACCATGGGCATGCCCAATTATTCGGATACGAATGCCCGCTTTATCGAATGCGTTGTTGATGGCCGTATACGGCTGATTAACACGTATATGCCCAATGGTGACACCGTTGAATCACCAAAATTTCCATATAAATTGGAATGGATGCGTGCATTTACAGACTATATTGCCCAATATTTGGATTCACCCGAACCGGTTATAATTGGCGGCGACTTTAACGTTGCAATCGAAGACCGTGATATCTGGAAACCCAAAAATTACGAAGGCATTGCTATTTCCGCACCTGCGGCACGCAGTATAATGAATCAATGGTTAAATGCCGGATGGGTTGACACATGGCGCACATTACACCCCGACGAAATCGATTACACATGGTACGGATATCGTGGCCGTGACACGGTCGGCAATAAACAAGGTCTGCGCCTGGATTATTTTCTGTGCAACAAAGCGGCGGCAAAATTGATAAAAAATTGCGAAATAGACATGGCGCCACGCTTGGCCGACAAACCCACCGACCATTGTGGATTAATGTTGGAAATAAAATAACCCCACACAGAAAATAATAATGGTATAGATGCGAATAAACCCGTTTGCGTAGTGTACATTACGCTACATGAGCCGGTGTTGCAAAAATTACATAAGTACACCCCACCCCTTGCAGTGGGATAAAAATTAAAGATAATGGTATAGATGTGGACAGTGCCGTCCCCGTAGTATACATTACGCTACATGAGCAGCCCCCCCACCCCTTGCAGTGGGATAAAAATTAAAGATAATGGTATAGATAAACGGATTGGGGGTGTCGTAGTGTACAAACGCTACATGAGACACCCCCAATCCGCTTTAGATATGCCATTAGATTTAATTTTTAATCTTGAACACGGGCCAAATCATCATAACTTTTATATTTCTGATTACTGGTCTCATGGTATTCATATGCCGCACCACCTGCGGAATATATATTGAATAATTCCGTCACTTTATCCACTGCGGCCCGTATCATGTCGACGGTTGTCTGACTGTCATATTCAATTATACGCACATCATTATTTTTCAGTTGTAAAAATCGCATAACCGGTGTTTTTGACGCAACCGTTGTTGGAATTGCAAAGCCCCCAGATTGCAACATCAATGCCTCTAATGGCAACTGTGGCATATTCCCATCCAACAGTTGTGATTTCGTTGGGGCGGCACCGGTTTTTATATCCATAACACCACCATCCCACACCCTGTCGGCACGGGCCCGCACATTGCGACCGGCGATTTTAACATGTCCCGGTATTTCTGCAAATGCATTTGGACACGTTGACAACTCTTCTGCAATAACGGGTGCAATTTCACAAAATCTTTTATGCCAAAAATGATACAGCACACTGTCCCGCCCCAACATTTCCAATGCCCGTGCATCCATTTTCGCCACCAAAACATCTGGCCGCAAATCGTTTGCATGTTCCACCACATCATGCACCAACGTTCCAAACGCACGTGCATCGGGCAAAGCCCAATAATCATCCAACACACGCAGACGCAAAATATGACGCACATAAAATGCATATGGATTATGAATCAACAATTCCAATTCAGTGACATAAACATCACTCCAATCCGACGGGGGCGCAGGCGCCGAATAGTCCAACGGACGATACGGCACATTATCCGCATTCGCCACCGCAGACAAAATTTCACTGGCCGCATCTGTATCTATATTTGCATGGCGCACACACACACGTGAAATAAATCTGGATTCGGTTGTTTGTACCCCACCCGCAGCCTTTGAACGCAACCAATACACACATGGCGCACACGACAAATTCATAAAATCCAATGCCTGCAACGACACTTTGCGTTCCGGGGCCGGCAACCCAATATCTTGCGCCAGCGCACGTGGCAACCAAGAATTTTCATACCCCATTGCGGGAAACATACCTTCGTTTAATCCGGTCAAGATTACAACATCTGCGGTCTGCATACGTGATTCAATTGTTCCCAACACAACCACATCCGCCGCATCATTCATTGCGCCCCGGATTGACACCCCTGCAAAAGCATCCGCCAACAACGCCCGTGCATCTGCGACATGCAAATGCATATCTGCGACATGGACCGCATCAGACATTTCTTTTACTGCAATCCATAATTGTGCATATTCTTCATCCGCCGCATCAAATTGTGGTGCAAATTCACCGATATATTTATCAACAATATTTGCAACGGTATTAAACAAATCACCACCTGCATCCGCATACATGCGTTCGAATTGTCCCGCATCAGATTCAATCCAAGAATCAAACAAATTCAAAATCGCCCGTCCCGCCCGTGTTTTTGTTCCATCCATCCCACCCGAAAAGTCTGCAACAATACCATGCGCATCAAATGCCGTTGCAATACGTTGACCACCGGCGGCATCGGGCGTTATAACCAACACAGATTTATTTTCTGCCCTGCTGCGCATTACAATTTGCGCAACCGCATTTGCTTCGACGGCCTCTCGGGCGCATTCGACCAAATGGCAGTGCGACATATCTGCCACATCATGCATTCTGTCTGTATCATTACCAAATGCCACATTCATAAAGTCAATTGCACTGCCCCCGACATCAATTGGCCGCACATCATCCGCCCCCAACCCCAATCGGCGCAAGAATTTGTATTCAGAATTATATGGATTTGTATTTAATTCAAAGTCCGCAACATTTCCCGAAATCTTTCCCGACAGAATAATTCGTCCATTTTGCCTGTGTGCAATTTCGCACATTAAATCTGCAGTTGCGGGGACACTGGCGGTCGAAGCACACACCACAACCAACCCATACTTATCCAACACATTTACCCATGCACGAATATCACGATTACGTGCCGCCACTTGGGTAATACGTCCATTGGCATGTGCCGCCATAAATCCGGACAATATCTTTAATATACGTGCTTTATTTTGGAAATGGGTGGCATATTTTTCATTAACCACATCGTCCCAATTTATATTTGCGGCATCTATTCCTTCGTTTTCCAAATAGTCCTGCATACGCACCAAATCCCGGGCGACCGGCAATGCAGTTGTTAAATTTCCCACACATGCATCTGCGGCCAACAATCGTGCCAAAACGACCACCCGTTCAGTATCAGAAATAATATCATCTGCCACAACATCTGGCACATCTGCATCATCAACCCCTTCGCCCAGTGCGACCAATCGTGGCAGTATTGCCGCCCCACCGGCCCGTGCTGCAATCATTTTTTCGACGGTTCTGACTGCACGTCTGCTGGGCAAGAAAATCAACATATCTGCGACATCCACCCCACTGTCACACATCACATGCCACAGTGCATCACACATCCGTGCCGGATTTGTTGCATAAAATATATTATTTAATCCCAAGTGTCCCCCTGATTGAATCCAATCCTGTTTTCTTTTCTGCGGATGTATACAGCACTTCTGGAATCATTGCACCATGGTCGGTATGCTTTAATTCCGTCTGTTGTGCTTCACGTACTTTTTTATCTTTTTTGGTATATACGATTTGATATGGGATTGCATTTGCATCACAAAAATCCATCAAATCCAAATCAGAATCACGTGCCCCTATTCTGGAATCAATCAGTATAAACAGTCGCTTTAACTGTCTGCGATTTAACAAATATTCTTCCAATCGATTTAACCATCGCATTGCATCAACCTTGGACACCCGTGCATATCCATAACCGGGCAAATCGACAATCATCACTCTGTCATCTAAATTAAACAGATTCAAACTCTGTGTACGTCCGGGCGTATTTGACGTACGTGCGACCGGCGCCCCCACAACGGCATTTATCAACGAAGACTTTCCCACATTACTGCGTCCGATAAAGGCATACTCGGCAAAATGCGAATTTGGCAAAGACTTCACTGTTTCGAAACTGCCCACAAATTTAATCATTTTCGCCCCCCTTTTCCAACAAACGCTTATAAGCCTCTTTTTTAGAAATCCCGGCCCGCATGGCCAAATCGGCCGCTGCAGACTTCATAGATGTTGCCGCAATATCATTAACAATTTCTGAAATTTCTGCATCACTCATTTTATGTTCCGGCCGTGGCGCCACAACAACCACCAATTCCCCACGTGGTGGCGTTATTGTCATCAGTTCTGCGGGGTACCCGATTATAGTTTCTTCATGAATTTTCGTAATTTCACGCACAATTGCAATTTTTCTTTCTGGCATGATACGTGCCATTGCGGCAATTGTATTCATGATACGATTTGGGCTTTCATAATAAATAATTGTATGCGGGATTTTATTATCATCACGCAATTTTTTTTCATCCAAGAATCCACAAAATGTAAATCTGTCTGTTGGGAATCCGGACAACACCAACCCAGATATCGCCGCCACCGGCCCCGGCACAACATATACCGGCACACCTGCTTCACGTGCGGCCCGCACCAACCGAAATCCCGGGTCAGACACCCCCGGCATCCCCGCATCAGACACCACCGCAACCGTCATCCCATTTTGTAATTTTTCGATTAAATCCGGCACGACATCACGTTCATTATGTTCATGACAAGACACACGCCGTGTTTTAATATCAAAATGCGCCGCCAATTTACCAAACACCCGTGTATCTTCGGCGGCAATCAAATCCACATTTTGCAATACTTCGATTGCCCTGGGCGACATATCTGCCAAATTTCCGATTGGTGTACCAACAACATAAAGACCCGATTGCATTCTTAATCCTTTTATAGTAAAATGATACAAAATAAAATGTGATTTTCAATGCATATGAATAAAATTTTTAAATATTTATTATCGTTAACATTATTGGCGGGATGTTCGGGAACGGACACCACCCCATCGGTTGATTGGTTTGACGGATACGACACAGGATTGGTCGGCACCCCCAATGCCATGCAATACGGTCGTCCATCGGATGGATACGGCACACACGACACATCGGACACCCCCCGCACCATGTCGGTAATGTTACCATTGACGGGACCGAATGCATCGGTTGGTCAAACAATACGCCAATCTATTACTGCGGCGGTTCTGCAAAGCGCACCGGACAATTTATCTGTAAACTTTTACGACACACATGAAAACATGTCGGACGCAATATCAACGGTTTTACAAACAAATCCGGACATAATTGTTGGCCCGGTATTTGCCAACGACGCCCGCATGTTACGTTCTGCCAAACCTGAACACCTGCCTGTACTGTCATTTACATCGGACGCTACGGCGGTTGGTGATGGCGTTATAACAATGTCTTTGATGCCAACGAACGGTGTTGAAACAATTGTACGCGAAATGGAATCTGACGGTTCGAACCGCTTTATAATTTTGGCGCCGGACAATGAATCCGGCCGATTAATGGCGGGAACTGCCAAAAACGCGGCATCAATTTATAATTTGGATTTGATGGGCATATTCTATTATACGCCCCGCAACACCGATTCTATCAAGAATACTGCGCTGACGGCATCTATGAACACGGCCCGCACATCGGCCCACACACGTGCCCGCACGGTATTATCGGACATATTGATAAACGAACGTTTAACCGCATTGGAACGGTCAAAATTGAACATTCAACTGGAACGATTATCCAAGACAGAAACGGTTGGCAAAATTCCATATAACGCCGTTTTATTCTTGGGCGATGGCGACGACACGAAATCTTTGGCATCCTTCTTACGTTACTATAACGTTGGCGCCCGTGAAGCACGTTTTTACGGCACCACCATGTGGGACGGTTCGGACATATCGTCTGACTTTACCATGACGGGGGCAAAATTTACAACATTGCCAGAAACAGATTACAAATTTTCATCCATGTACGAACAAATTTATGGTGCCATTCCCAATCGCTTGGCGACAATTGGATACGATGCGGCGAACATGGCGATTGGCATGATATATTCGGACAAAACCCATGTATCATACCTGTTGGACCCCAGTGGTTATATCGGCACCGACGGTCTGTTTCGTTTAAAGCCAACGGGCGACAACGAACGTGCATTACGCATTGTTGAATTAACGGGTACGGGCGAAATTCGTGAAGTAAAACCTGCACCAACAAACTTTGTAAAACCCTTGTATAATATAGAGCAACGACACATCACCCCTGCCGACGCAATGGATTTAATTGCCCCGGGCATAGATCCCGACGATTACATTAAAATCCCCGAACACCTGCGTGATAAATATCGCAGTAAAACAATCGGTGCGAACACATCTGTAAAAGCCGTCAGTAAAAAAAGTCAATTAGTATCAATTCAATCCGAAGACACGGGCGAAACAATTAAATCTGAAAACTTTCGTCCTGTTAAGTTAGAAAAAATAAATCGCGAATACATCGACGAATATGAAATAGAAGAATAAGATACATGGACTTATCAAGCCCGCTTCATCTGTCCAAAACAAAGAATGCAATACCGAATACACCAAAATATTTATTTTTAAAATTCATAAACAAACAATTTATGTGGGTACTTTTTATTATTGTACGTAACACTGCCCCGCTTTAAATCAATTATTCGAACAGGCACCATTTCCCCTATTTCAAAATCCATAGTAATTAATACTTTTATTTTATTTTTATGTTTTGTTAATTTTGGTGTCAACCGTGGCCCCAGATATGCAATCGCCACATCAAATTTTTTATCAGTTTTATCCAAATAATCAAACGCATCCACCCACAGCGTTTTTGATTTTGCCCAACAAAACCAATCCCCTATCTTTGATATCATTGCGGCAAATGGCATATTTTCCACACCAATTACATTTGCATTCGTGCGTCGTGCAACATATCGTGCCAATCCACCATGCCCCGAACCAATTTCAATAATATGTTTTGTATCCGGATAAAATTGCCGAATTACCCGAACGGTTTCCCGCTTTAAATTTCCGGAACTGGCCACACAGGGTGCTTGGTGTTTTATAAATGCACACCACAAATATTCAACCAACCAAATCCAAAAGAACACCACCGTGACCGTCGCCACAAACAACAGTATCGACACCCAAAACATACCCTGCCCCATATATCAAGATTCAATACGCAATATGCGCCAAACCATGCAGCAACAACACCGACAACGTCACACACAGTATCACCGCCACCACACCACAAATATTTTTATACTTTGGTGCAATTCCCTTGGTTGCCCAAAAACCTGCAACCGCCGGCAAAGTAAAGGACGCCACCCATACAAAGAACCAATTGGGCATATCATACCCCCACCACCGAAATCCGGTATACACCCCACATGCCCATGCCACATACCACACAATCAGCAACGCCGGCACCCACACCAACCACCGCAATACATCATATATCACTTGCTTTTTACTTACATGTTTTTTTGCCGGCATTATATTCCCCCATTTATATTCATATGATATTTATTTTACCACACATGCCAACATTTACAAAATCAATAAAAAATCACAGTCAAACAAAAACCGACCCAAAGGTCGGTTCTTTTCTGGTGGGAGTGGCTGGATTGTATAATTCCCATATTCGCTATCGCTCTATGGGCCCCTTTCGCCTACGGCTCGAACCAGTCGTCGCTTTGCGACTTTCCCGCTGGTTCTCATCTCAGCCTGCCCAAACCACAAAAAAACCGACCCAAAGGTCGGTTTTTTTCTGGTGGGAGTGGCTGGATTCGAACCAGCTCAGGCTTAAGCCAACAGATTTACAGTCTGCCCCGGCTCTCCAACTCCGGCGCACGCCCAATCCTTGGTGCGGGCAGCGGGAATCGAACCCGCATTTCAAGCTTGGAAG
>JAFXGD010000053.1 GCA_017513285.1 Alphaproteobacteria bacterium | reverse complement strand
GGTGTTAACAATAAGCGGGATGTTTTAATGTGTGTGTCTTCACTGTTGCCTGATACCGAACGTGCCAGTGCGACAGATGAAGATATGGAGCTGGAAGAACTCAAACAACAGCTTGGGCAGTCGGGCGGTCCCAATAATGTTACGGCCACAAATAACACCGCGGACTATACAAATTGGTTGAATAACGATGTGTCGAGTTTTTTATCCAATTCTGATAATCAGCATTTAAATAACGTGAATGCAAAAATGGAGAAAGACGGATGCACGTCGTATAAAAGGGTGCAGAGTATGTCGGCCGAAGAGTTTTTTACAAACTGCATAACATCTTTGTCTGAAATTGCCGTGTTACAGCAAAAATATGAAGCCGCCCGTGCGAATGAAATCCGCTTGGGCAACAGGTTGTTGGGCGGGTTAACCATGGCCGCAACCGGTGCGGGTGGTATGATGTTGGGTATGGGTTTGGCGGAACAAAAAGCAGATAGAGAAGCCGAAGAAAGAATGCGTGGATATTTATCGACATTCCGGTGTGGTTATGGTGGCGCCAAAAATATAGAATACAGTACCGAAGCGACAGTTTTACCGACATCGTCGGAATTAACGAATCTGTATGCGGAATATGTGACATTGGCAAACGATTTAAAATCCCGTAAAGCGCAGTTGGGTCTTCGTCCCGGCATTGAAAGCGAAGCCATATTGGATTCTGCGACATCTGGTTTATATGACGATGTGTCGTCGGGTCGTGCGTCGGGAACGTTTACGTCATTGGCACGTGCGATATTGGATCCGGATGGCGAAGATGCGCAAAAATGGGCGGAACAAACCAAAAAGTCCAAGAATCTGGTTATATCCGGTGCGACGGTTGGTGGTGTGGGTGCCGTCGGTGGTGCGGTGGGCAATTTGCTGATAAACAAAGATGCGTATGGTTTGGGCCAGAAATCGGGTGAATCAAACTGATTTGCGCTTTTGCATTTGCTGGGCTTTTGCGATTAGTTGTCCCGGCGTTTGAATGCTTAAATTTTTTATACCAATTACACATTTGGTGAATGAAACGCATGTCATGGCACGTATTTGGGTAATGTCGGCCTGTGTTTGCGCATGGGGCAGGGGGATAAACAACCAACCATGCTTTTTTAATATGGCGATATCACGGCGTTTGATTTTTATGGGTGTTGCGTGCCGGAATGTGTGTGTAAATTGATATAATATCAATTCCTTGTTATGCGTGACAATTGGTGCGACGTGTCGCCATTTGCGGCACAATAATCGTGGCAGTGTTTTTGCTGTTTTCTGTGATGCGGCAATTATTATCATGTGTGTAAACCCATAAAAAAATCCCCCATGTGGGGGATTTGTATTTGTTGTTTGTTTCTTATTTTTTCAAACGTGCAGGACCGAATTTGTTTGCGGTTGTGCTACCTTTTTGGCACAAGAATACCAACAAAATAATCCAACCGACAATTGGCAAAAGTCCCCAGCATATATTCCAATTTGAACGCCCTGTGTCATGCAGACGACGTGCTGTCAGACAGAATGATGGTACAATGCATGCCAACTGCCACAGGAAATCCAGCCCCAGCCCAATCATCACAGACATTGCCAAGATGTTATAAAACAAAAATACCCACCAATATTCTGCACGGGTTGCACGGCCCCATCCGACATAGTTAACCCAATATTCTGTTAAAGCATCTGATAAAGTATTGTTAAATTTTTTGCTCATACATATTCTCCTTTCTTGTACATATGAATAATATCACAACTGCATAAATAAGCAAATAAAAATCCCCCGATTGGGGGACTGTATTATTTTGCTTCGTCTTCTGGGATGACGGAAACCGTTCTGCGGTCGCCGTTTCCTCTCTTGAATTTGACGATGCCGGCAATTTTTGCAAAGATTGTATGATCTTTACCCATACCAACATTCAAACCTGGGTGAACAGATGTCCCACGTTGACGAATGATGATATTGCCTGGGATAACACGGCTGCCGCCAGATTTTTTAATACCTAATCTGCGTCCGGCCGAGTCGCGTCCATTGGTTGATGCGGAACCCGCTTTCTTATGTGCCATAACTTCGCTCCTTAGGCTTTAATATCTGTTATTTTTAAAACAGTGATATACTGACGATGGCCTGCTGTGCGGCGATAGTTTTGGCGACGTTTTTTCTTGAACACCAAAATTTTGTCAGCACGTTTCTGTTCGATTACTTCTGCGACAACTTTTGCACCTTCTACGAATGGTGTGCCAACTTTGTCGCCGACCATTAACACTTGGTCGAATTCTACTTTCCCTTCGGCGTTCAGTTTTTCAACTTTCACGATATCGCCTGTTGCGACACGGTATTGTTTACCGCCGGTTTGAAAGATTGCAAAATTGCTCATATTCTTTCTCTTATTTATTGTTTGTTTAGTTTAATTTTGCGTCATATGACGAAAAGTTTATGCAAATTGTATGTTTTTTTATATAAAAGTCAAGTGTTTTGTAGAAAAAATTATACAATGCGACGTTTTATGACGTGTTTTAATATTGTTTTGCATAAAAAATTCCCCAAATGGGGAATTTTTTATAAATACCAATCTGCATCAGATTGCATCAGAACTCATTAGTGAGACACTTTTGCTTCTGTCATGACAACATGCTTGCGCAATTTTTTGTCATATTTGCGGAATTTCATTTTGCCCGCTGTATTTTCGGACTTAGTATTTTTTGTTGTGATATAGAAGACGCCAGTTTCATTATTTCTCAACTGTACAACTTCTTTGCTACCTTTTTTTGATGCCATTTTATTTCGCCTTTATATTATTCTGGGACGGATTGTAGGTTAAATTTTACTGGAAATCAAGTAAATTTTATCATAAAATGAAAAAACTGATAAATTTGTACAAATGCGGGTATGGCGAAATTGGTAGACGCACTGGATTTAGGTTCCAGCGGGGCAACCCATAGGAGTTCGACTCTCCTTACCCGCACCACCAATTTTTCAAGCGCAGCGCAGCAAGCGTTGAAAAATTGAGTGTCTCGCCGCAGCCTTGGGCGCAGGCGGACAACCAACCCCCAAGCATGCACACAACTTTTTTTCAAGCGCAGCGCAGCAAGCGTTGAAAAATTGAGTGTCTCGCCGTAGCCCTGGGATTGTGTGTCACTGTATCTTATGCGAAAAGTCGTGGAAAAGGTGATGAAAGCGTTAAAGATTTTTGTGCAAAACTTGTGTCACCTCCTGATAATTCATATTTGCAATGGCAAATGTCTAGCACTGCCCGACAAAAACAAACAAAACAAGTGCAAAAACTGCAAAAGGACGGTATGAGTTTACAAGAGATTTCTAAATTTCTTGGTATATCAAAATCTACCGCTCAAAGAATGAGCAAAGAAAGCACTTAAAAGCTGCTCGTCCCATCATTTCACTATTTAGTAGTGGGACGCTGGGACAAGAAAATAATAATTTGCAATCTGTAATATTTTTTCCTAACATAAAATTGTCACGCAGAGATGTGTGTCAGGACTGTAGTAAGTCTAGCTTAAATCCGGCGCTTGTTGTGTCGTTAAATCCCCGCTTGGTCGGGGAGCTGGTGGTATATAAAATACGGGCAACCGAAAAATCACCAGAGTCACATGATTTAAGCTGATTTACTAACTCCCTGACCGTCATGCTCTCATGGTGGTTGTTTTGTTTAGGGGGTAAAAAAGTGCTTATTATTGAGATTGCATTAGGTATCGTTCTCGGAGTGGTATTGTTATATCTTATATGTATTCCAGAGTTTTTGAAATTCTTGGGGGGCTTATTGTTATTGGGAGTAGGAGCCTTATTTTGGTCTGAGATAATTGAATTTATAGAACATTTTGTTGTGCCGTTGCTCCTTGTTTTCTTTGGTTTTTTAATGTTTGTAGCTATATATAAAAAAATAAAGGGATGGTTAATGCGTGATACGACACCTGCATTACCAACACAGGAATTCGAAGACAAAGAACATAATTCAGAAACACAATCCAGTTTTTAATTAATATTAAAGAGGTATAATATGAAAAAGGTTGTTTATTTTATATTGGGGATTTCTTTTCCTGCACTAGTGCATGCGGCAGACTGTGCCAGCGCAGCAAGCGTTGAAAAGTTGAGTGTCTCGCCGCAGCCCTGGGCGCAGGCGGAAATTTGCCATAAAACAAACAAAAGAAAAACCGCAGGAAACTGCGGTAAATACTGGCGGGATTGACGGGGCTCGAACCCGCGACCTTCTGCGTGACAGGCAGACGCTCTAACCAGCTGAGCT
>JAFXGD010000052.1 GCA_017513285.1 Alphaproteobacteria bacterium | reverse complement strand
GTATATTTTGCCTTGGCGACCAAATCGGGTGATTCGTATTCGTCAATTTTCTTTACTTTTGCCGCAATAGTCACTTTAAATGAACCGTCTTTTTGTTCTTCTGTGCTGATGACTTCATATCCTTCTAATACGCCTTCATATTGGGCTTGGACTTCACGTTGGATTGATTCATTTGACAATTCAACTTTTCCGCCCTTGTTGCGATAGCGCATTTTTTCAGAACTGCTGTCTTTTGACCAGAATTTTAATTTAGACCAAAATCCACCACTGGATTCTTCTGCGTGGCTGCCTTCGGACGCATTTTTCGATTCATATTCTGCATCGATATTACGCCCGTCCTTAAAGACAATTTTTTGTGTCGACAAATCAATTGTCTTGTCATGCTGTACTGCAACCGGATTCGATTGACGTACCGCATTATCGATTGCATCAATTGTTGCGGTATAAACACTGTTTCCATAACCGGTTGCATTAATTGTTTCTATCTTTGCGCTGGCCACCCACGGCAACAGGCACCCCAACACAACTGCCAAAGTTTTTTTCATACTTTATCCTTTTCTTACCATGTTTTGGTGTTTTTATCTGTTATCTTGGTAATAACTTTCTTATCACTCCACAATTCTGTACCATCGCCCATATCAATCAAGTTCAAAGAAAAGATATATTCAATCATCTTTTTATTACCAACATTGCTGTTTTTTTGTGCAATACGACCTTCTAATGTCAAATCGAATGCTTTGACGGTATTATTTTTCTTGACCGTAGATTTATCAACCAATGCAGAATCGCCCAACTGTCTGGACAATGCGATATTTTCACTTCTGTTATCGCCAAATGCATTTGTTGTTTTTACTTTACCACTGCGGCGCAATTCTTTTTTGATATAGTCCGTCAAATCGGCGGTATTAATACGCTGCATTGTATCATTTTTGATATCGCTGATCATCATGACATATGGTTGGCCATTACTTTTTGGTGTTGCCAATTCATACATCAACATATCATCAATCATTTCTTTTGCTGCATTTTCAAAATCGTTATCTGACAGTGTTGCCGTCACATATTCCGAAGACTCTGCCCGACTGATAACCTTGGTTTCTGTTGTACATGCCGACAAAGTCGTCATAATTGCCATTGCAAATAAAAGTGCAGATAGTTTTTTCATTTTTTTCTCCTGTTTATTTTAGTTATTGTTCGATTGGTCTGTCTGATACAAAGACTTTGTAATCTGTGGCCCTGGCACTGGGGGCGATTGCCGTCCAGAAAAAAGGTTGATTACGTCTGACAATTGCCTGATTTGAATTCGACAAAATAGAATTCTGTTTTATTCCATCTGCATCGAACCAAACAACCCTGTAAAACAAGTCTGTATCTTCATACGTTTCACCCGAAATCGTCACCTGTTTAAATCCATCTGAATCACGCACAGAATCTTCGGCGGCGATATGTTTTAAATAACTTGCATCTTGGACAAAAATCTTGTCGGGGGATGCGTTTTGTACTGCGCATCCCACCAAAATGATTCCTGCCAATGCGAACATCAGCATTTTTCTCATTTTACACCTCCATCATCAATTTAACTTACCCACGACGATACTTGGCTGGGCATTAACCGTTGGGATACGGACAAACACAGCGGCATTTTTGATATCATCTGGGATAACAACTTCATAGTTCTGATTGATAACAACGGTGCGATCTTTTGGCATTTCGACACGTGCCACCTGCACTTCATTTGGCAAAGAATTCCATGAACGCAAATCCCATGGTTTTTCTGCACTCATAATTGCGGCCACGGCCAACGTTCCACCGATTGCCCACAAATCTGATGTGTTTTCATTTTTCTTGGCCATTGCATGTGCGCCAACGCCTGCTGCTGCTGCGGCGGCAACTTTACCAACTTCGAACACAACCGAACTGATGATATTTCTGGTCTTGTATTTTTCCAAATCTGTTTTTACAACAGAATCCATATTGGCCAAAAATTCTGTCTGGGTTGTTGCATCAGACGTACCAACAAACAGTGTTGGTGCCGCCGGTGCGCCACGCCATACATCCGGTATGGTCAATTTAATATTGAACGCACGCAGAATTTCCGGCGCCAAAGAACGTGGTTTAATTTCGCCAACCGTTCCATTTTCAAAGAATACCCATACATGCTGTTTTTTTGATGCGATTGCTTTGGCATCTGTTTTTACAAATGCGTTATATGGTGCAAATTGCTGTACACGGCTTAAATAGTTTTCCGCATTTGCTTTATCGCCATTAACACCGTCAAAGATTGCATTCATATAGGTTGTATATGGATTTACATAATCCTTCATTGCAACAACAGAATCTGGGATTTGGCTCATTTCTGCATCAACGGCTTGGACAATTGTTCCCAAATCTGGCAATCCGGGTACTGCGGCCGCTTTTTCTGCAAATTCTGCTTCTAACTCCTCAATTTCTTCACTGTTGCTTTGGACATTTTCTGTCTGCAGATCATATGCCTGGCGGAACATTTGTGTGACATATTCGGATTTGTCTGCCATATATCCCATTGCGGCATATGTTTTGAACATAATTTTTTCATAGTCTTTGATTTCATAATCGGAATCTTCTTCCACTTCACCCATCAAGACACTATCTGTTGCGGCAAAGCACATTTCACGTGACTGTGGCACATTTGCCCACAAAAATCCCGTTCCGCATTGCAATCCACCCAAATACATATTATTTGGTTCCGCCGCCGCCACGGTTGCATCGGCCATCAACTGCGCCGCAGGCTCATATGCCCCGGTATTGAACGAATCTGTAAATTGCTGATTTGTTGCTTCGAATCCACCGCCACATGCGGCCACCAACAAAGGCAACACATATATAATTTTTTTCATCTTGCTCTTCCTTTTATGTTTAGAATGATATACGGGCACCCAACATTAATTCGTGTGCAACATTTGCAAATTCTAATTCAATATTGTAATCGTATATACCATCAAAGAAATATTCCGAATATTCGGTCGAACCAAAGTTTACATATCTGTACCCCAGATCCAATGTCAGCATATTGTTAACCTTCCATCCTGTACCGACCATCAATTTCCATGCGGCCGAACGCAGTGTTTCCGATTCGCCTTCGGCGCTTAATTCTTGTTGGTTATAACCGATACCTGCACCAACATATGGGGTAAATGGACTGTTTGTCTTAAAATCATAGTATGCATTTGCAAACAAAGCATAGTTTTGTAATTTCAAACCCGTATCGCCTATTTCAGATGCGCCAAAATAATGATTATATTCCAATTCGACACGTGCATCTGCCAATTGCACACCATATGCCAACGACAGCGCATTTACCGTTTCCATATCTTCATCTTCTTTAAATTCTTCGAAATATGTCGTTCCTGTGCCATGATCATACACTGTCAAACTCTCTTTAATTTCTGTTTTGTTTGACACAGGCGCCAACAATTTAACAGATGCATATTGACGCAAATTCACCGCATGCGCATCAAATGCAACCAATCCCAACAGTGCAATCAAACTGATTTTTTTCATTGCTCATCCTTTTTTTTAATAAAAATTAATCTGGGCGATTTACTGTCACCCAGATATCCCGTTTCTTATAACGCTGGTTCAATGCTGCATTTTTTGGCGACATTTACTTTAACTGCTGCTTCACAGAATTTTGCATGTGTCACACAAATTGCAACAGACGTATCGCCCTGTTTCAAAGCTTCGATTAACTCTTTCGCTTCACTGGCTGTAACGGTTAATGGACTGACGCCCTGACAATTTACGACCATTTTTGGTTCCATGCCAAAATCACCCAACATAGAACACGCCCCCAAAGTGGCCACACCACATACCAACAACAGTTTTTTCATATTTTTCTCCTTATGATTATAAAAAGACAAACCGCCAACAAAATTGACGGTCGGGGAGTTCGTAAATCATAAGTTCAATGATTCTGTTGCTTTTGGCAAAGCCTGTTATATAACAACAGCCCCCCGACACAAATGTCAGGGAAAAAACAACGGTGCAATTCACACCATATTGGTAACGATGCAAACTGCACCGGAACTTATGGACTTACGACAGCCCGAACCCAATTCTTATTGGATTCAATTCCCATTCTACACCCAAGTGCATCAAAAATCAAAAATTAAATATAATCAAAGTAAAAAAAATTAAACCGCCCAAATGGACGGTTGAATTTTTGGCACGCCCTACAGGATTGTAAATTCCCACCGCAATATCACATTGCGGCGGGCCCCTTTCGCCTGCGGCTCGAACCTTTTACGGTTCTCATCCTTATGCCGTTCAACAAAAATTAAACCGCCCATTTGGACGGTTGAAAGTTTCGCTCGGCATTTCCCAGAAATACCTGTGCGCAAATTTGTTGTTATTCGAACGGCGTACAACTTGTTCTCATATACAAATTTTGGCACGCCCTACAGGATTGTAAATTCCCACCGCAACATCACATTGCGGCGGGCCCCTTTCGCCTGCGGCTCGAACCTTTTACGGTTCTCATCCTTATGCCGTTCAACAAAAATTAAACCGCCCAAATGGACGGTTGAATTTTTGGCACGCCCTACAGGATTCGAACCTGTGACCTGCAGATTAGAAATCTGATGCTCTATCCAGCTGAGCTAAGGGCGCACGTGCGACGCATATATTACACCAAATTTAATAAAATTCAAGTATCGTTTTGCAAAGATGATTGAAATACTGTCACCGGCACAAATTGTATCGAACCTCTGCCAATACTGTTCGTCCCCCCAACATGATCCTTGGACTGGGACAAAACACCGGCAAAGCAATAATTCCCATCACCCATATCTTTCCACACACCTGCCCCCGAATCGCCCATCCACGCATTGCAATCCTGCAACCACCGCATATCGCCACCATCATTGGTGCTTGCAACACTACATTTACGTGTTTTCGGTTCCGAATTATCAAACCACGCATCAACATCTATACCATATGCTGATGCATTATCCATAAAATCTGTTGCACACATAGCACCATCGCCGGGGCTGCGTACTTCCTGAACCCCCTTTTTGCTGGCCTGCCCACGCTGATACAATTCATCCACATTCGCATCACGTGATGTACCCATTGGACGCCCTGTTTGGGCATCAAACAAGAATCGCAAATATGCATGAATATAGTTTTGAACATCGTCTGATGTTAATACTTTCAATTTACCAAAACCCGTCATTACAATCGTGTCGCCATTATCAATGTTGTCGCATACGGTCACCAATTCTGAATTCGATTCTCCGACAGGTTCCAAAATCGCCCAATCACCCGCCAAAGTACCCCCCGTACCATCATATCCGCCACATTCAATTAATTTTGCCGTCACAGAATCCCCCGACAAACTTTGAAATTCATAAACTTCTGCGACCATATCGTTGGTACAAGTTTTATTTGTATAATTATTCAAGCAATGCTTGGCGGTAACGAATTTACCATTCACCAAATTGGAGGTACATTTTACCCGCCCATCACCCATCATTTTTAACACATATTTATGTGGCGCATTGCCATATTCTGGCGGCGTCAAATACCGACGGATATCCGCCGCATCGCCTGCCATGGCCACCATTGGCACACACATCACACACACAGCAAGCAACCCCCACCTTATCATTGTGCCAGCGCCCCCTCGCACTCACGGGCGGTCTGGACCATTTGCCGTGTCAACTTTATCAAAGATGCATTAAACACCGTTGACATCACAGCCCCCGCCCCCGACACCCCTGCCAAAGCATTGGATGCCGTATTCAGGTTATTAAACTTCTTTTTTTCCTTGTCGCCCATTGCAGAACGCAATTTATCAGAATTTGCAGATGCACTGGTTATCACGCTGGCAATGGCAATCGCCGCCCCCGTGGCTGACGACCCCAGAACCGCCTTTTCTTTTTTTTCAATTTTTTCCACGTCTGCGATATCTAAATCCATACACACATCGATTGCACGGGTTACCTGCTGACGAATTGGATTTGTGAATGGACTGACACCTTCACTGGCCATCTGTTTTTGCACGATACGCAACTGACTCAACGCATTATTACATGCGGTCACATGTTGGGCCAATTCGGACTGATTCACATTTATTCCACCCAAAACCGCCGATGCGATATGCGTGGCGCCCGCCCCCGCCATCAATCCGGTTCGCCAATTTCCCAACTGCTTGGACCGTTGAGAGTACAAATCCCCCATATTGGTAATCAAAGTCAGCGCTTCTGCTTCATTCATTTGATAAACATTTTCAAAACTGCAAGAAATACTGACCGTATTATTCAGACTTTGTTTATCTTCTGCAGACTTCGCAACCCCAACACCCACGGCCGCACCACTGGCAACCGCCCCAACCGCATTTGTTGCCACGCCCGCCGTTGCCATACCCGACACACGGGAAATTTCATCTGCAATACCTGCACAGGCAATTTTTGCCACATTTAACGCATCACGCGCATCATCCAAGACATCCGCATGCAAATATGTCGGCACCACAAAACAGACCAGCGCACAAAAAAATCCCCTGATATTAATCATACGGTTAATTATATCACAACGCCCAAAATTCACAAAATAAAAACGGATGCGTCGCCACATCCGTCACAGATACCAATGTACTTTATCATTACATTTCATCCGGCACACGCAGTCCCATCAAATCTATGGCCTGTAACAGGATTTGACGTGCCATATTAACAATAAACATGCGTGATTTCTTAACATTTTCCGCCACATCATCACGTAATATCGGACAATGGTGATAAAATGTATTAATATCTTGGGCCAAATCATACGTATAGTTTGCCACCAAATCGGTTGCACGACGTGCGAACGCATTTTCTATGACACGTCCAAAGTCCAACAAACGCAGCAACAAATTACGTTCGGCCGCCTGTAAAGCCCCGGTATCAGGTGCCGGCACAATCCCCACAGCATCGGCTTTTTTAGAAACCGCATTCAAACGCACCGCCGTGTACAGGATATATGGCCCCGTACGTCCTTCGAATTGCGTCACAGATTCCGGATCAAACACATAATCTGACTTCACATCATGCATCAAATCATTAAACTTCAACGCCGCCAATGCAATCATCTCTACCGTTTCATCGGACAATTGTTTACCCGATTCGTTTGCCCGACTGCGCACATTATCTGCGACCATATCCATCATATCGTCCAAACTGGGGACACTGCCGTCACGTGTTTTAAACGGTTTGCCATCTGCACCGGTTATTGTACCGAACCCGATATGTTGCAGATTTGCCGAATCCATACCCGCCATTTTTGCGGCACGGAAAACCTGGGTAAAGTGCAAATTTTGACGACTGTCTGTAAAGTAAACAATATCATCCGGATTATCTGTTTTGGTACGATAGTATATCGCCGCCAAATCTGCCGCCGCATATGTTTGCGCACCGGTACTGGACCGCCATAAGACGGGTGGCATTGGCGCCGTATCAGATTCCATTTTAACCGGGATAATATCTGCCCCTGCATCATGCACCAACAGATTTTTTTCTTCTAATATTTTTTGCACATCTGGGACATATTCTGCAACCAAACGTTCACCTTTGTTTTCATCAAATGGCAAAATATTCAAACGCTTCAAAATCTTGGAAATCTGTGCCAAAGACATTGGTGCAAAAGTGTTATAAATTTCATTGTATTCTGGATTACCGTTTTGTAATTCCACGGTTATTTTCTGGGCATATTCCAACCATTCTTTATCTTCTTTGGCACGTGCGTACGATGCGGGATACATTGCATTTATATCATCTGCATTTTTTGGCATACCGTGCTTTAACACCCATGCGATAATCAATCCCATTGGCAGTCCCCAATCCCCCATATGGTTATAAGATTTGGTTTTATGCCCCAAAAATCGTGCAATACGATTAAAAGTATCGCCCACAACCGTCGTGCGCAAATGGCCTATATGCAATTTTTTTCCGATATTATAGCTGCCATAATCCATATCAACGCCCAACGGCCGCACATCATCCGCCGTCCCCGTCACAAAGCGTTCCGGATTTAATAAAAATTCATCTTTTAATCTGATATTAATAAATCCCGGCCCCGCCACAGATGCAGATTCAACAAACGGCATACCCAACAACGCCGGCACAATCATATCTGCGATTTCACGTGGCGACCGCTTCATCACACGCACCAACATCATCGCCACATTGGTTGAATAGTCCCCAAAATCACGAATTTTTGGTACTTCGACCGCAATTGAATTTAAAATATCTGGCGTTAAAACCGCTTTGATATCATCAATTTGTTGTATTACCGACTTGATATTGTCCGATATAAAATTATAGACGTTCATTGTATCCTCGCTGATTATTACGGGCGCAATAATACACCATAATTTTGCAACATTCAACCCAACAAGAAGTTTTTTATTAAAAAAATTTGCATTTACAAAAAATACTGTTATAATACACGTCGTTTCGGGGTGTAGCTCAGTCTGGTAGAGTGCTTGGTTTGGGACCAAGATGTCGAAGGTTCGAATCCTTTCGCCCCGACCAGAATAAATAAAAAATACCGTCTTGTGCGGTATTTTTTATTTATAACGTTTGTGGGTAACGTCGGTTCAACGTCGCATTGTTTAACAATGCCCCAGGTTCGAGCCGCAGCGCCAGCGCAGGCGAAAGGGGCCCGCCACATATATTCATATGTGGTGGGAATTACAATCCTTTCGCCCCGACCAGAATAAATGAAAAATACCGTCTTGTGCGGTATTTTTTATTTATAATGTTTGTGGGTAACATCGGTTCGACGTCGCATTGTTTAACAATGCCAAGGTTCGACAATGACTAGATTTTGCAAACACCGTGCCGCAAAATCGCTAGGAATGCCCCACAGCCGGTGCAACGCACCGTGCGAGGGAATCTTTCGCCCCGACCAGAATAAATGAAAAATACCGTCTTGTGCGGTATTTTTATTTATAACGTTTGCTATATCCATCCGATTAAGTTACAATATAAAATATGAAAATATACATCACAGGCGGTTCCGGCACCGGCAAAACCACATATGCAAAATATCTGGCGAAAAAGCATAATATAACCTATCTGGGGCTGGATTCGGTTAAATGGCGCCTCGACACCGATAAAGCATTCACAAAATGTCATCCACGTGAAGAACGTGTTAAAATATTGAAAAAATTCTTGGCCGACACCCCCGATTGGATTTGCGACGGCACTTATTACCAAGATTGGGTGAACGACATTATTCACAGTGCGGATATCGTAATAATAATCGACACCCCCACATTGGTACGACACATACGTTGCATACGACGTGCATTTTTGCACCAAAACCGCGACACTTTATCATTGGTTGCGTTGTGGAAACTGTTGATATGGTCACACAACTACAGGCGCAAAGACCTGCCGGGGCTGTGTGCAAAATTGGATGCATTTGGGAAAAAATACATAATCATAAAATCAAAGCATTTAACCGAAATGTTATAGCAACAATTTTTAGTCGGACTTTAATTTATCCACAAAATTTCCCGCCGGCACATACATATCACCTTTGTATGTCGCATGATGTTTACGGTTAATAATCGCCAGTCCCGCCGACACCAGTGAAGTATATAATTAACGCCGTTGCTGTTTTCTGCACCACCCCATGTTGTTTCCCCGTGCATCCCTAACCAATGTATAGCCCGCATCCGTATCACATTCCATTGCGGCACATGCACATTTTTTATTCCCACGACATGTATAGATATTATTACCATATGTGATATATATTCCCCGTGTTGCCCCCATGGGTAAATGTTCAGACAAACATTCCCCACCCACCACGGCTTCGGTCGGATTGCTTGACGTCCCCTTTGTTTGACCCGAACCTGTACCACCCCCCGAGCCTGCACCGTTGTCCCCCGTTGATGGGCCCTTTGTTACATCATCAACCAATTTTTTATCATTATCATCGCCCAAATCCGACGAATTCACCAACACGCATCTTGAATCTTTTGCACTCCCAACTTTGCGATAATTCTCTGCACATTCATTTGCACCACAAGTACACCCCACTTCTCCACCTTTTGCACCCAAGCACTTTTTATCGGAATGCACATCTGCCCAATAGTGCCCAGATATCGCATTATCGGGCAAATCCTCATCCTTGCACCAGCTCAACAATTTTGGCAAATCATTGGACCTGTCATTACCGGACACATCATCACCACCGGGATTATCTTCAACACCGGGATTATCATCACCGGGACTATCATCATTATCGGGATTATCATTACCGGGATCATCATTACCGGGATTCACTGCCGGTAATTTATCTTCAAACGTATACATCAATGTCCCTATGCCATATCCCCCGGCATGTCCATCACCACCCACTTGTGGAATATTCGCACCAAATACACCCACAATCGACCCGTCCGACAAATAAAAACCACCACCGGAATTGCCACCCCAACTCTGACACTTTTCAACTATAATCTTACCTTCATTAATATACGAAGCGCGTGCATTTGCGGCATTATTTATACTGGATTTCATACGGTCTGAATCACTAAAAATATCATTATATTCCAGCCCGCATGCGGCATAGTTAAACCCCGTCAGGTTCTCTCTTTGCGTCCCGTCACATAACGAACTCCTAAAACCACGTTGATCGGCCTGTCGACATATATTAGACCGCTTTAAATCGTTTATAAATGCTTTTCCCATTGTGGCCTCGACATCATTCCGCGACAGTCTGACACCTGCACTGGCCGCATTATCTATATATTGTTGTTCGTTGCTATAAAACGCCTTTAAGAATTCAACATACGCATTTTGGAAACGTTGAATTTCCGCATCATTCATAATTTTTAATACACCAAATCCGGACAAATAAATCTGCTTATTCCCCGTGTTTTGTATTGGCCATTTACTGATTTTACTAATTGAAACATTCGACAAATCAGTATCCGGCTGTAATATCGCCCAATCATGGCCAGGTATCCCATCATCATACCGCGATTCTTCCAATGTTGCCGTGATTCGCTGCCCATATGCATCCTGCACAGTAAACTGGTCCCCACGTTTCAACCCATAATCATTCACACAATGTGCCGCCGTGACAATTTTACCACGCACCATATTTGCCGTACAAAACGCCCCATCGTCATTCACAACTGCCAATATATGTTTATATGGAAACTTGCTTTGCCAATCCCTGTCCGACACATACGTACGCCGATCTGTCGTGGCATAACCCGTAATCTTAAGCGGCTCAATACCATAGTCTTTATTACACAGGCAATACATTTCATCATTTGGGTCCATTTCGGCACAAATTTTATCCGCCACCCAATCATTAGACCCCTCACCCTGACGAACAATATCCGCCATCCCCATAACAGGCATCCACATCATAAAAACCGAAAACAGCCACGCAATCTTCATTATATTATCTGCCGTTTGACTTTTCTTGCAACAATATCGACAGACGACGTTGTGCCTCGGCCCGTTCTGCCAAAACCGCCTTACGTGTATTGCGTGCTTCAAACCTTTCTTCTGCATTCAATTCACCAGACGCCAATTTCGCATCCAAATCCGCCAACACATTATCAGAAAATCTTAACAAAGTCTGCAACCCTTCAATCGTATTTGGCAGATTCATTTCCGGTGCAGGTTCATATTCCACAACCGCCTCTTTTGTACCGGCGGGATTATCCGGCCCATCGTTATGAACGGGCGTCCGGTTCATACCCACCGCCGTCACAACCCCCAACGACGCCAACAACGTCAACAGCGCCGTCCGACCTTTGGAAAACAGTTGTTTATTTTGCTGCGATTGCTTTTTCTTCATATTTAACACCTGTATGTTGTTATATCAATAATATCACATCAAACACCGTTGCGCAAGTCACCACTTTGCAAAAACACCACACTTATCAAAACAAAGTTATTTTACCACCACCGCTGGAAACGCATTGACCCAATTGCACCCTGTACCCTGATTCACATGCGGTTGCGGTACAATCGCAACGTCTGTCACCACAATTTAGGCCCCCATCGACTTTGGCACGATATACACCCGCCGTCGCATGTTCGGGCAAATCGTCGGCAACACATCGTTGCCCCACCGCACGTTGTCCCACACCATCATCGGGACTAACATCATTATCGGCACCACCGTCAACATTGCCACCGCCGGAATTACCACCACCATTATTGTCGGCACCATCATCGCCCCCTGTTCGGCCATCTGTATTACCCAACGGCAATCTATCAATAAAATTCGATGCCGCCGTCAAAGATAATCCCGCACCATCCCCAATTGTATGCCGATCACCACCTACAACATTATGTTTATTGCCTTTATGTGCCACACCAATCAAAGAATAATCCCGTTGCAAATAAAACCCACCACCGGAATTTCCACTCCAACCCTGACACCCCATGGCTTCTACCCCATCACGGCCACCACTGCCATAAACACCAAGCGTACATTTAGACATTTTTAACTGCTCTACATCCAAAAAAATATTATAATACCCCATTCCGCACGCTTTGTAATTCAATCCGGTATATTTATATTGTCCATTTGCATTCACACATTCTTTATCATAATAATGCCTTTGCTGTGGATCGGCCAACCATTTACGGCACATATTATTAAACAACAGATCATCTAAAAACATACGACCTGCTTCACTGCTTGTGGCAACCCCACCACTATACAAAGAGCCGCTGGCGCCCTTTACCTGTAAAAACACAGCAAACGCCTTTTTAAACCTCTCGATTTCTTCATCACTCATCACCTTTAATGCGCCAAACCCCGCACCTATAATGGGTTCTCGGTACATATCCGACTCCACAGCCAAGACTTTATTTGTCCCAAAATTACGCACCGTATCACGACCCGTTTCATTAACCAATTCCAAAATCGCCCAATCGCCTGTTGATCTGAATGCAGTTTCTGTCCAATTACCACGGTCTTTTACACGTGCCATCAATTCCGTTCCATCACCTGCTTGAAAGTAATAAACCCCTTCATTTCCCGAACCTTTTTTTATCAAGCAGTGCGCCGCCGTGACAATTTTTCCACGCACCATATTTGCCGTACAGTGCGTATTAAAACGCCCTTTTTCATCACGCACATACATTTTTAACGCATGTTTATACGGCACCGCAGACATCCATTCATCTGCATCAATATTAATACGCTTATCAATTGTAAAATGCCCGTCTGTATCATCTTCAACAATACCAACTTCATCCGAACATAAACAGCGCATATCTGCATCCAAATTATTTATATTATTGCACAATTCGGGTAATTTCCATGTATCGGTTGCCGCAAATGACACACCGCCACAAAACATCAGAATTCCAAAAATCAAGGCACTTTTGATACGCACCAAACATTTCCCCCATATCAATGAACACAAATATTATATCACAAAAAAATTCATATAAAAAAATATACTTGTTTGATTGCGATAAAATTTCTATGATAACAACATGTCAAAGATTAAATCGGCAATCTTTTACGGGATACTGTGCATATTAATCAATGACGCAAATGCGGCGCCGGCGGCATCTGCGTATATCAAGCCCGACACATACAATTACATGTACCCATATATGAACAACCAAATGCGCACCGATTTAAATCCCGGCGTTATGCCAAATCAAAATACCAACCCAATGGACATTGTTGTTCGCACAACGCAAATGGGCAATGCCCGTCGTGTTGTTTCCCGCCCGACCAACACTGCACGTGCGGCCACCACAACACAACCACAACGTGGGCTCAGGCAACGCCCAAACACCGCACGCGCATCTTTAAATCCAACGGCACGTCAAAATGTATCTACAGACCGACGACCACCGTTGGTTCAAAACAACGGTCGTCCGGATGATGTTGGCTACTATCGCACCATAAACGACCCAAATGCACGATTACAGTCAACCGAACCACGTGTATCATCGGTGCGTTGCTTGGCGGATTACACAACATGCATGGACAATTATTGCAAACGTGAAAACACGCCATATAACCGCTGTTATTGCAGTGCAAAGTTATCCCAAATCGATTCGACATACCAACCTACAATTGACGCTTTGGTCACACAAATCATGAAATTAAAGAACACTGCGACATGGACGGATGCCGAAATGAACGAATATTGGGATCAAATGGTTGGCCGTCACACCGGCGACAATTCTTGGATTAATATAGATAACGCATTAAATATCGATTGGGCATCGATGGACAGTCGTGTCCGTGGCCAAACGGCATTTAACACCGGCCACGAATATTGTGTACAACACCTGCGTGGTTGCGGATACATGTTAACAAATTTACGTGACGCATATCGTTCTGAAATTACACGTGATTGCGCCACATATGAACAGGCATTACAAAAAATCAAAAATGCCGCCGAAAGTATAGTGGAGTCTTACAAATGAAAAAAATAATGGGTATTGAATATGGCCGTGCGGCCACTGCAACAATAACGAATGCGGGGCCTGCGCTGGGGCCTGGTGCGGTACGCAAAATGTTTCCAACGCACCCATGGATTTCGGTTATTCCGGATGAATTTAATTTGGCAGAATGCATGGCCGACAGGTTCGGCGAAAACTTTAAAATCCAAACCAAGATTTATAATGCGACACCAAACGAACGTCACATTATGATTGGTGGCGACCATTCGGTAAACTTTGGGCATTTTGCGGCCATTGCCGACCAATTCCCGGACGAAGATATATGTTTGGTATATATTGACGCCCATTTGGACATGCACACCCCCGAAACATCACGTGCCGAAGCATCCGGCGCCCCACATGGCACAAACGTACGTGCATTATTGGGCGACGGGGATGAACGTTGGTTATCATTACAACACCGCAAACCTGCCCTGCGACCGGAAAACTTGTTTTATTTGGCATCCCGTTCATACGAACCGGCCGAAATTCAAAACGTCCGTGATAAAGGCATCTATATTCGTCACGCCAATGAATTATCAGATATGGATTCCACCCAACAAATAATTGACGAAATTCGTCAACGGCTGGGCAATCGCAAATTTGTTGTATCTTTGGACTTTGACGCAATTGACCCCCGTCATTTCAGTGACGTCTTGGTCCCCGAACCAAACGGCATTGGCTTGGACATTGTGACGCAATTGGTCACCGCATTTTCGGACGCATACAGTTTTGAATTTGTGGAATATGCCCCAACGGGCCATGAACCCAGCGCCCAAATCGCCCAAGATTTGATTACAATCGCACTGAACAAATAAGTGCAATCAAATTTAATTAAAATAAAGCGGGCTATCGACCCGCTTGTTTTAATTTTGATTCACCGCATTGCACAGTTCATTATGCTTATAAATATTACGTGCCAAATCATCACTGATAACATCCCAATCGGATGCATGACCATATACAGGCTGACACACAATAGGCATACACACATTATTCTGCAATGGTGTATTTTTCGCGCAAGATGCGACGAATATCATCGACATTGCGATTAAAAGTCTGTTCATTTACCCTCCTGCTTGCTTCAACAACTGCGGACTGCTGCACAACGATGTTATCCGCCATATTACCGGCACACTTTGCCGCACCAAACCGCATTCCCATATAATACATAATAAAAAAAGTGACCAAAACGGTCACACATATACATACGTAAATCTTCATTACAACACCTTATTCTGAACTTTGTGCCGCACCACCGTCTTTGTTTATCAGCAAATTGCCCACCACACCACCGACGGCACCCGCACCACCAACCGTCGCACCGGATATAACCAGATTCTTGGACTTTTGGGTTTGTTCCGCCCATTTTTTCGCATCTTCGCCATCCGGATCCAATATCGCACGTGCCAATGACGTAAACGTTCCCGACGCACGACCCGACGACACATCGTCATATAAACCAGATGTCGCAGAATCCAATATGGCTTCGCTTTCGATACCGGGGCGAAGACCCAACTGCGCTTTACGGGATTTTAAATCGTTTGCCAATGTCACATATTCCGCATACAGATTCGTTAATTCCG
>JAFXGD010000051.1 GCA_017513285.1 Alphaproteobacteria bacterium | reverse complement strand
TAACAAGACATTACCAAAAATTCAAAGGGAAAGAATTATGGCACTTACAACCGAATTGTTGAACGCCAACGCCGCGTTATCGGGCTTGACGGATGAACAGAAAACGGCAATCGTCGAAATGTCGAAGAACGACGAAACGGCGGTTATCGGTCAAAAGACCGGCGAAATTTACGGCGGTTTGGATGCTGACATTTTGGCGGCGTCCGGGATCGCCAAGAATGGGGCCGAAAAGACCTACGATTACGCCAAACGTGTTATTGGCGAAATCAAAGGCCAAGCGGGTAACGCCGCCGAATTGCAAACCAAGGTTTCCGAATTGGAAAAAGAGAAAACCCGTTTGGAATCCGTAATTGCAAAGGGCGGCGGGGACGCGGAAACCAAACGCCAATTGGACCAAGCCAAGGCGGATTTGGCCAACGTGACCAAGGAATTTACCGACCTTAAAACCAAATACGACACGGCCGAAGCGGAACACGCAAAGGCCCTGTTCGGAATGAAGATTGACGGCGAATTTGCCAAGGCAACCGCCGGATTGAAATTTAAGGCCGATTTGCCCGCGTCTGTTACGTCCGTGTTGACCGAACAGGCCGTGGCCAAGGTTAAGGCGATGAACCCGGAATACATTGATGACGGGAACGGCGGCAAGACTTTGGCATTTATGGAAAAAGGCGCGGTCAAGCGCAACCCGGAAAACAATTTGCGTCCGTTTACGGCGGCCGAATTGGTCGCCAAGGAACTTTCCACAATGGGCGTGTTGGAAACTGGGCGCAAACAGACCGGGGCCGGGTCCACGGGCGGCCACACCGGCGGCCAAGGCGGCAACGGCGGAACGGTTGACATTTCCGGGGCGCGTACCCAAAACGAAGCCCACGAAATCATTGCAAAACAATTGATGGCGCAAGGGAAAATCAACGGTTCCAAGGAATTTTCGGATGCGATGGCGCAAGCGTGGAAAGACAACCGCGACGCAATCAAGGCGTTACCCATCCAATAAGAACAGTAACAACCGGGTAAAGGGTCAATCCGGCAAACATTAACAATTTAACACAAAACAATTATGTCACTTGTAGCAACCCGTTTGCAAAATTGGCGTGTCGAAAACCCCGAATTTGACCGGAATATGGCCCGCCCGTTGGAATACGGCGCGTTGGATTTCTTCATTGAGCAAACCAACGCCGCAAATTCCATCATCAACCCCAACTTGCGCGACCGTGCCTTTGAATCCATCGGCAACACCGTGCAAATTCCCGTTATCAATTACGATGGCGACGTGACCGTTTCCAACGTCCGTTCGTGCGTCATTGCCGACGACGAAAACACGTCCGCGTTGTACACCGTGAATTGGGTAACGTTGGCCGTCGGCTTTACGATGGTTCCCCAACTGTACCGGAACAACGAAATTTCCTACGAACACGACTTTGCCCGCAAGATGGAAAAGGTTTGCCGCGCCCTTGCAACCGCAATGGACGTGCAAGCAATTGCCGCCCTTGAAGCGAACAAAACCCAAGTGTTCAAGGATGCGTTGTATTACACCGTCACGTCCAATTCGGTTCAAATTCCTTGGAATGCCCGTATGGAATTTTTGGCGGATATGAACGCGATTATGCGTGCAAACGCGTATCCCGAAATGTTGCACGTCATTGGCGGGGCCGGGTTCGATTCTCTTGTGCGCAAGATGGCCGAACACGACATTTACAACGACGTCAACAAGCGTTTGGAATACGACAACAAAGTGTTCCACTATACCAACAACATTGTGAACGGTTCCGGCATCTTTGCAACCGGTTACATCGTGGCCGATGGAAACGTGGGCGTCCTTACCCGCGTGGACCGCGAAGCGTTGAGCCGCACCCGCGCCAATTTCCACGAATGGGATGTTGTGCGTTTGCCGTTCATTGACTTGCCCGTGGGTTCCCACTATTACACCGCCGTCGGCGACCAATCCCAAATCGCCGGGGCCGCGTCCGCCGATATGGTGTGCAACGTCAAGGAATATTTCGGATTTTCCGTTGACGTGGCCTTTTTGGTCGCGTACAATTCCGACCCGACTGCCGTTGCCAACCCGATTATCAAAGTTGAGGTCGCAAGCCCGGGCAACGCCAATCCTTTCGCCGCCCCGGTTGAGGTCGTGAACGGACAAACCAACCCGGTTTACACGCAAGCTGTACAGTAATCACGGGCACATTCGATACCATTATTTCGCGGGGACGGGTCGAATTAACCCCGTCCCCGTTTTCCATTTGTAAAGGATTTTGACACGTCCGGAAAACCTGTAAAGAAAATCGAACTTTTATGATACGATTACAAGACATTCAAAACGCATTGTTGCCGGTTGTCGGTTGGCAACAGGATTACAACCCGCAAAATCAAATTGACGAAGCGTTGACGCAATCGGAAAGCGGGTTGACGTTCCAAGGGGCGCACCCGCTTGTTACCTTGGCGAACGTCCGGGCGATTATGCCGGACGATTACTTGTATAAATATCCCGAATACGTGGCCGGGTATATGTACCCAAAGGGTTGGAAATGCCGTTATACGTCCGGCGGCGTAACAAAGATTTACATTTCCGAAAGAACGGTAACGCATAACGACCCGGCACCGAACGTTGGCAACCCGTGGGCCGAATACAATATGGTTTCGGACTTTGTGCGGAACGTAACCATTGCCGGAATCAATACGGCCGTCCAAAATTTCATCCAAGAAAAGCAATTGCAACAGGAAACCAAGAATTTGTTGGAACGTCGTACATTCTTCGACGGGGCCGCCCGGTTGGCCGCGACAATAGACCCGACCGGAAAGATTGTCGGTTTCGAAATCGTG
>JAFXGD010000050.1 GCA_017513285.1 Alphaproteobacteria bacterium | reverse complement strand
TCTGCCAAAGATATATCCGCATCCATTTCGTTATATGGTCGATATGCGCCATAGTTCGGAAAATAGAATAATGCCGCAGACAGACCCGCTTCGTTCGTGCCATCAACCACGAATTCGGGCTGTTGCACCGCCATGCCGACATAGCCATACAGCGATGCATATTTCAATCCGCCCGCTTTCCCGTCCGGCAACAACGATTGATGTTGGTGGCCACGTGGTACAATGGCATAAATATTATCCATTTCCGTACCCGACCAATCGATTGTGCGTGCAACAACCGTTGCGCCGTCAGATGATTGTAACGTAATGCCCGTACATGCATTTGCGCCCTGGGCCACCGCCAAGCAGGCAACCAGCGCCCCCAATATTTTAATGTGTGTCATTTGTATTTCCCCCTGTAATAAAATTATTTATCTTTTAACACCACAGTGCATCAGGTTTGATTTCACAGGCAAAAATACCAAATTAAAAACCGCCCGATTGGGCGGTGGGGTTATTTAATATTGTACAGTTTTTTATAGTCTTCCCAGGTTGGGCGTACATAGTAGGGTGTAAAATACTGGCGCTGTGATATACTTATCTCTCCCATTTGGGTGCAACACTCGCAAGATCCATCAAAAACTATTCCATCTAACAAGCATGCATTTGCTATTGCGTAATCTTTACATGTTTTTTCGCAGCCGTGCCTTGTGCGAACTCGCCTGTTCAACTCTATGTCCCACTGAGAGTTTTTGACAGAGCAAATCCCTTTTGCTTTTAATGTTTCATTGTATTCTTCTTCTGATGTGAAAATAAGAGTGTTTCTCATACGTTCTTGTTCTTTTTTTTGTTCTTTTTCTTGTTCTTTTTCGACTATATAATTATGTCTTTCTGCAATATGTAAGATACACTCGGCACATTGTTTTAAATAGTTTGTATTATTGTTTATCTCTGCATAACCATTTATACATGTAGTAAAAATCATGCCTAATGTTATATCCTTTGATTGCGTTGCTAATTCGGCTATAAGAGATGCTATAGAATTTTTTATTTTTGTATCTATATCGTAATCATCATATAGGAATGCATCTATTATTGCTTCTATACTAACGGGAATATTCATTACATCAGAAAGATTTGCACCTGTATTTATAGGTGATACATTTTCACAATAACCACCGGTCATAGAGAGAAATACAGCAAAAAAAGCCGATAATACTTTCTTCATTTTATTTCAGCGCCCCCTCGCATTCATCGGCAACTGTTGCCGCACGTTTAATTGCACTTATCTGTGTTGCATTCATTATGGTCGCAATACCACCCGCCACCGTCGTGGCGCCCGCCAAAACATTTGACGCAGTGTTTAATGATTTGCTTTTTTCTTCACTGCGATCGTCATCCGTCCGATTGGCGGATGCAGATGTTATTGTGCCGGCCAGCCCCAATCCCGCACCGATGCCGCCCGACGCCGATGCCGCCGATGATTTTTTATTAATCGCAGAAACATTCACCGTATCCCATGCGCCACACGCACGAATAATACTTTCCGCATGCGCCAGTTCGGCGTTGGTTGCCGTGGCATCCATTTGCGCCTGCATACGGATGTGACGCAACATATCAACCGATGCAACACATTCGGAAATTTGTGTTTTTAAATCACCTTTGACACGATTTGTACCGGATATAACCGCACCTGCAATATTAGTTGCCGTGGCGGTTGCCAATGTACCCGTACGGATATTGCCCAGGGTTTTAGATTTTTCATTTAATTTATCCAGACGATTATCTAAATCCGGTTTTACAACAGGATTTTCCGCAAGTGATTTTTCAACATCTTCTATATTTATGACGGTGAATACAATGTCAGCTTTTTCTTGCTCTATGGCCAATTCTTGCAGGATGCGTTCCCATTCTTCAATTTCTTTATCGACATTTGCCTTGGCAATACCGGTGCCCAGTGCAACACCACCGGCGACCGTTCCAACGCCCGTCACCGCCGTGGAAATACCCGCCATTTTTTTCATGTCAGACAATTCATTACTGATATTTCCACATGCAGTGCGGACATTCTCTATCGCTGCTGTCAAATCGGTGTTGGCATGTGCCACCCCCACCATCAGTGACATTAAAATACCAAATGTTAATCGCATATTTGTATTCCCTTTTTATCAAAAATAACCGTCACATAAGCGGACGGTTGGAGGTTCGAAACTGTCATTCATGGAAAACAGCGGGCCCACTCAATTTATTCAGCACCCATCCAACCAATTTTGTTGGGGGGGGGGGGGGGTATTTTTGCCCCCACGAACACCATGAATTTCAGGGTTTCGACGCCCCAACACAGTTACCTGTGTTAAGTGCATTATATCACATATTTATATGATTATTTACATGTTTTTTATATGCAAAAAACTTTCTGCTTGCATTAGAAATAAAAAAGCCTTATAATCCGGGGCGCATTGGGGCATAGTTTAATGGTAGAACTCCGGACTCTGACTCCGTCAGTGTTGGTTCGAATCCAGCTGCCCCAACCAAGATAAACAAACCCGCCAATAAAGGCGGGTTTTTG
>JAFXGD010000049.1 GCA_017513285.1 Alphaproteobacteria bacterium | reverse complement strand
TTTATTGTAATTTCACCACACGATTCGCACTTGCTGCCCGATTTATAGTAATTTTCTTTGCATGTAACATTTGATGCGCTGGTGCATGTCGAACCGTCTGGACATTTTTGGCACGTGCTGCCCGATTCATAGTATCCGTCTCTGCATTTAAAGCCTGTAGCGTCGCATTCCGAATTGTCTGGACATTTTTGGCACGTATTGCCCGATTCATAATAGTAGTATCCGTCTTTGCATTCAAAGTATGTATCATAGCATGTCGAATTGGTGGGGCATTTTTGGCACGTACTGTTCGATTCATAGTATCCGTCTTTGCATTCAAAGTATGTATCATAGCATGTCGAATTGGTGGGGCATTTTTGGCACGTACTGCCCGATTCATAATAGTAGTATCCGTCTTTGCATTCAAAGTATGTATCATAGCATGTCGAATTGGTGGGGCATTTTTTGCACATATTGTCCGATTCATAATAGTAGTATCCGTCTTTACATGTAAATGTTTTGCCGCTGCATGTTTTATAGTTTGTCGGACATGCCGTACATCCGCTGCATTGCATGGTGGTGTTGCTTTGCTTACTTTGGCATGAAACTTTGTCTTCGCTTTGATAATATTTCGATGCACACGAATACGTTGTGTCGGTTACTTTGCATTTACAATCTGTTTGTTCGTTACAAGTTTCTTTTTGTGTTCTTATATACCCTTCGATGACTGTGTCTGTTATTGTGCGGCAGGTGCTGGGACAGGGACAGTCCTTAACGCATTTATAAGCTAGGATGGTTGAAGTGCCACATTGTACGCTTCCACTCGTCCTTGTATAACCGTTCGAACATTTGTTGCAGCTTGTGATTTCAGTTGTCATTTGTTCCACACCTGGAATGCTACTTTGGTTGCCTAATTTATATCTTGTACAGGTAACGTCCACGCACCCTGTCATAATGTAAGGTCCACCCAGACATTCTCCGGCCGGCGTGCAGATGTTTGACGTTATATTACTACTGTCCAATGCCATTGCATTTGTAAAAGTTAACGCACATATTAATATTATAACTGGGTGACAATGTTTCATGTTAAACAACCTTGGTTTGATATTGTCAATAATATCATTATTTTCTGTCGTTGCGCAATGTGAAAATATCTGCTATGGTCGTCATGTAATACAAAGGATTTTATATGTTGAAAAAAACAGATGTGGTTTTATTTGATTTTGACGGAACGTTGTCTGCACGTGATTCCAATGTGGAATTTGCACGCTTTTGTATGCGTCATTCCATTCGGCCATGGTTTTATTTGCCTTTGATGGGGATATGTGGAATTTGTCGTTGGGTAAAGCCCGATGGTGTTTGGTGGCGTGAAAACATTCGTCGCTTTGTGACGCCCGACATGATTCGCCGTTTTGCACCCGAATTTATCCGGCAGCATAAACGTGAACGTTTTGGTTGGGCGCGTGAACGTGTCATGGCGGAACGTGATGCGGGACGTAAAGTCATCATGGTTTCGGCCAGTCCGGATTACTTGTTACCAAAATTGGTGCGTGATATGAAATTTGATGCGGTGTTTTGTTCGAAAACAAATCCGAAAAAACCATGGAAATATGAATTTCTGTGTTGGGGTCGCAACAAAGTATATGCAATGGACGAATGGGCCCGTGAAAACAAGATTATTCCAAATGTTGTTCGTGCATATTCGGACAGCAAATCTGACATGCCCATGATGGAAATTGCCGCCGAACAAGTGTGGGTTGATAAAAAAACGGGTTTAAGAAAACATCCCTGATGATTTTTGTGCTTAAAAATCGTATAGTGTTTCCATGGTTTTAATGGAAACACTTTTTGATGTATTCAGTGCCGCCATCGGCGCAATTGTTGGTGTGATTTTTGCATTTTTTTTAAATCGTAAAAGTCGTAATAAAATGGCGAACCAATTGGTGGTCAGTCGCCAAGCCTTGGATAAAATCAAAATAGAAAATCAAAATCTGTTGGAACAAATTCATGACAAAGAAGACATGATTTTGAAAATGCAAATGCAAATGCTGGCAGAACCCGCAACAGAACCCCAGAAAACAAAATCCAATAAACGTAAAAAATAAATTATTCTAAAATCGAACGTGCCGATTCCAATAAATGTATAACTGTGTCTATATCATGTGAATCGACCGACGGGTTATCGGTTTTGATTGTCACGGCGCCCGGTGCGGTGGTTGAAACAGATGACAATAATTCATCCGTGTTTTCGGGTAAATTTCCATCGCGCAATAATTTTTTCACCCCTGCAATGGTCATGCCGTGCGTGTACAGCAAATCTTTGATAACGATTAATTTGTGTACGGTTTCTGTGCGATAATATCTGCGCCCACCGGCACCGGTTGTTGGGCGAATTGCAACGGGAAATTGTTTTTCCCAATAACGCAGAGTATGCGCAGGCACGTTCAAACGTTTTGACACTTCGTTGATTGATGCAAAGTATTCGTTGTTTTCCATGCCTGCGCTGTCCTTGTGTTATTGTTGTGTGGTTTGTTCGTCTGATGCGTCTTCGGAATTCGAATTTGCATCATCGTCGTTGTTGCCTTCAATAGATATTGCCGACACAACCTTTTCATTATCTGCCGTGCGGAACAGTGTGACACCCGCCGTACTGCGCCCGGCGATACGGACGTCGCACACCGGTGTGCGGATAATTTTTCCGCCGTCGGTCACCATGATAATGTCATGGTCGTCTGCGACCGGGAATGAACCCGCCACCGCTGTATTTTTACCGCCCAATTTGATATTGGTAAATCCGCCGCCACCACGGTGTGTCAATCGGTATTCATATGAACTGGTGCGTTTTCCAAATCCGTTTTCAGATATGGTCAAAATAAATTCTTCTTGTTTTGCCATTTCTGCCATTTTTGCATCGTCCAGAACCATTGTCGTTTCTTCTTCGTCGGCATCGGATTCTTCTTCGATACCTGTTTCTGCACGGCGTGCGGCACGTGACTGTTTGATGTATGCGGCACGTACCGCAGAATCAGATTCGCCACGGTTTAACATTGCCATGCCGATAATTCTGTCGTCTGCGCCCAATGTGATACCACGCACGCCGGTTGAATTTCGTCCTGCGAACACACGGATTTCTGGCACAGGGAAACGTATTGCACGTCCACGGTATGTTGCCAAGAATACGTCTTGGTCTTCATTGCATGGCATTACAGAAATCAAACTGTCGCCTTCGTCCAACTTCATTGCAATTTTACCGTTTGCACGGATGGAATCAAAGTCACTCATGCGATTGCGACGTACGGTACCCGATGCGGTTGCGAACATCAAGAAGTGTTCTTTACCGGATTCTGCGACACGTGCCACATCTTCTTCTGGCACGGGCAGTATTGCCGTAATTGTTTCGCCTTGGGCCAATGGTAACAGGTTGATTAACGGACGTCCTTTTGCCGCCGCCGCCGCTTCGGGCAATTTATATGTTTTTAATTTATAGCATAATCCCTTGGAACTAAAGAACAGTAATGGCGTATGTGTATTTGCGACAAATACTTGGACAACATAATCGTCGTCTTTGGTTGCCATTGCATTGCGTCCTTTGCCACCACGTTTCTGCGCACGATATGTATCCAATGCAACACGTTTAATATAACCGGTGTTGGATACGGTCACGACCATATCTTCACGTGCGATTAAATCTTCGATATCGATATCGATTTCTGCATCGGAAATTTCTGTACGACGTGGCGAAGCCCAATTGTCACGCACGGCAATTGTTTCGTCACGAATGATTTGGATAATTCTTTCGTGGCTGCCCAGTATTTCCAACAAATCACGTATGGTTGCGCCCAAATTGGTTAAATCATCATGGATTTTATCACGTTCCAATCCGGTCAATCGATGCAACTGTAATTCCAATATTGCACGTGCCTGGTCTTCGGACATGTAAAACATACCGTCTTTGTATTCTGTATTTGGGTCGTCAATTAATTGGATGTAAGATTCTATATCTGACGCTTTCCATCCACGTGCGATTAATGCTTCACGTGCGGCTTCTGGGTTCGAGCTGGATTTAATCAGTTCGATTACTTCGTCCAAATTGCCCACCGCCACAGACAATCCCAACAAAGTATGCGCACGGTTGCGTGCTTTGTTTAAATCGAATATGGTGCGACGACGAATGACCTCGGTTCGGAATTCGATAAATGCATCTAACACGCCACGCACATTAAACAGCATTGGTCGACCCCGGTTCAACGCCATCATATTAACCGGGAAACTGGTTTGCATTTCTGTGTATTGGAACAAGTGATTTAACACAACATCTGCGATTGCATCACGTTTTAATTCGATAACGATTCGCAATCCTTCTTTGGAAGATTCGTCACGAATTTCAGAAATTCCTTCGATGCGTTTATCTTTGATTAACTCGGCAATTTTAATAATCATTTGTGCTTTGTTAACCTGGTATGGGATTTCATCGACGATGATTGCCTGATGATCACGAAAGTCTTCGATATGTGTTTTTGAACGCACGATAATAGAACCACGTCCGGTCGTATGTGCTTTATATGCGCCGGCGTGTCCCATAATCATTGCGCCTGTTGGGAAATCGGGCCCTGGGATAATTGTAAACAGTTCGTCATCTGATAAATTCGCATTATCCAAAACGGCCAAGATACCATTACATATTTCGCCCAAATTATACGTTGGCACATTTGTTGCCATACCCACGGCGATACCCGACCCGCCGTTTACCAAAAAGTTTGGAAATTTTGTTGGCAATACGACCGGCTCTTGCAAAGATCCGTCAAAGTTCGGTTGCCAATCCACGGTATCTTTGTCCATGTCGTCCATCAAAGATGCACCCAGTTTTGACAATCTGGCTTCGGTATAACGCATGGCGGCGGCTTTATCGCCGTCACGTGAACCAAAGTTACCTTGTCCTTGGACCAACATTTCACCCATAGAAAAATCTTGCCCCATGCGGACCATTGCTTCGTATATAGAGCTGTCCCCATGTGGGTGATATTTACCCATAACGTCACCGACGATACGTGCAGATTTAACGGTTGGCTTGGTTGCCGGTGCGACATCGTTCATAACGTACAAAATTCTGCGATGCACAGGTTTGCATCCATCACGCACATCTGGCAATGCACGGTCAACGATAACCGACATTGCATAGTCCAAGAAACTGGTCCGCATTTCATGTTCCAACGAAGACTGTGGAACCCGGATTTCATTTACTTCATTAATGTTTTCAGACATAGTACCTTTCCCTAAGTTTTTAGCATACTAAACATAGCAAATTTTTGGGCTTTTGGTCAAGAAATAAAGGTAAAAAACATGGTTGACAAAAATAAAAAACGTGATAGTATGTTCGGTGACAAAGAGGTTTACAATGGGATTGGCATTTTGGCGTTTGTTTTTGGCCTTGTTCACATATCATTTGTTTATCGAAGGGCTGAAAAAAATAGGTTTGGTAAAATCTAAATAAAAAGGTTGCGTTTTTATAAAACGTGTGGTTAAATATATCGGCAAACGAATTTATTCCATGGTTGCTTATGATGCTGCTCGGGCGATTATGGGGTGACACAACAAAGAAAAAGAAGCAAGGATTAAGTCATGGCAACAAAACGTACATATCAGCCATCCAAAACACGTCGTGTTCGCACACACGGGTTTCGTGCACGTATGGCAACTGCTGGTGGTCGCGATGTGTTAAATCGTCGTCGCGCATGTGGCCGCAAAAGATTGGCTGCAACCGCTGCAAATTAAATTAACCGCCGATTGGCGGTTTTTTTATAAAAAAACACCCCGATTCGGGGTGTGTTGTTTTTATATTTCTTCCCAATGACATATGACGGCGGCGTGTTCGACGTCCCCGGTGCATATTTTATGCTTTGTGACCAATCCGTCTATTGCGACATCTATTCTGATTTCTGGTGTATCTGGGCTGATTTCTTTTTTGAAAGATATATCGATTTTGCGCAATTTATGCTGGGTACGATATTTGTATCCGACACTTTCGGTTGCCCAAACGGCATAGACGGCATTATTGATATGTTGATTAACATCAATATCATCAAAGCGGCATTTCATCACATGTGTTTTGTTTGTGTCAAAGTCGGGGAACTTTTCAAATGCGCACCCGTATGCACGTGTTGGCACAACCACATTTGGTGACAAGTGATTTGCCAACGGTATTGGCCGTCTGCGTTCCATATCGATTAAAATCCATTGGGATGTTGCACGTACCATCAATCGTCCATCTGCGCCGTGAATTTCAAAGTCACGTGTTGCCCGCAATGCATCTTGGCATGACGGCCATGTGGTGAATGTTAATTCTTCGCCTTCGACGGGCAGTTCGATAATATCGACCAAATAATACATTACGACCCATGCGACACCGTTTTCCAAGCAGTACGTGCGTCCGCATCCCAAAACTTCGGCATGTCTGTCGGCGATTGATTGTAATTCATTCATTAAAATCAGTGGGCGCACATTGCCAAAGCGGTCGCATTGATATGCTTGTAACACACGCTTTTCGGTCAGTTTATCTGCCATGATTATTGTCCGTTTGTTTTTTGTTCTGCGACAACAAAGTCCAATGTGTCACCCAATGTGATGTCGTTTGCACGTGCGGCGGATTTAATTAATCCGTGCAGTTGTTCCGGGGTATCGGATGGGATGGTCAACATTTCCAACTTTGCGCCATTTCCAACTTTGCGTTCTGTGCGCAACCCACGAATGTTTTTCAACATTTCCAATGCGATATTCATCTGGGTCACATCTGTGTCGTATTCTGGTTTTACGGACGGATATTCGGTCAGGTGCAACGTTTCGCCACCTTCGGTATTTTTGTATATTTTCTGCCACAGTTCTTCGGTCAAGAACGGGATAAATGGTGCATACAAACCGATAATGGTACGCAGCACTGTATACAGTGTCCATTGTGCCGACAGTTTTGATTGCGCTGTATATTTTTCTGGCGCCCAGAAGCGGTCTTTGATGAATTCCAAATACTGGTCACAGAAAATGTCCCAGAAAAACGTATCGATTGCCGCACGTGAATTATAGTTGTCGTATTTATCCAAATGCTTGCGTGTTTCTGCGATTGCTTTGTTTAATTCTGCCAACACCCATCTGTCTTCGATAAAGCGTTCCGCCACCGGAATCTGCGGTGCGGTTTCGGGTTCGAAATCGGCCAAGTTCATCAGTGTGTATTTAGACGCATTCCATAATTTGGTCAGCAGTTTTGAACCACGTTTAACTTCGTCATCGCTGTATCGGATATCTGTTCCGATTGGTGCGGTTGCCAACCAATATCGCAACGCATCTGCGCCAAATTTATCGACGGCGGTTAATGGGTCTGTTCCGTTGCCTTTGGTTTTGGACATTTTTTGCCCTTTGGCGTCACGAATTAACCCGTGGAAATTAACGGTATGGAATGGAACATCGCCCATAACGTATATCCCCATCATGACCATACGTGCCACCCAAAAGAAAATAATATCTGCGGCGGTGTACAGTAAATCAGTTGGATAATACTTTTTCAATTCCAACGTTTCTGTTGGCCACCCCAGTGTTGAAAACGGCCACAATCCGGATGAAAACCATGTGTCCAATACGTCCGGGTCGCGGGTCAGTGTTTTGCCACCCGACATTTCGATTGCTTTTTCTTCGGTTTCTGCAACGTATATATTTCCGTCTGCATCATACCATGCAGGTATATGATGGCCCCACCACAGTTGGCGTGAAATTGTCCATGGGCGAATATTTTTCATCCATGCCATGAACAAGTTATATCTGTGATCTGGCATAAATTTAATTTTGCCTTCTTCAACGGCTTTGATTGCAGGTATTGCTAATTTTTCTGCGTCAACAAACCATTGGTCGGTTAAGTATGGTTCAACCGGCACCTGTGCACGTTGCGAATAAGGCGTTGGGATAATTTTATCTTCTATTTTTACCAACAAACCTGCGGCTTCGATATCTTCGACAATTGCGCTGCGTGCGGCATATCTGTCCATTCCACGATATTTTTCTGGCACAACCGGATTGTCATTTAATTTTGCATCCGGTGTCAGTATGCAAACCGCCTTTAAATTGTGGCGAACGCCGACTTCCCAATCGTCAAAGTCATGTGCGGGTGTAATTTTAACGGCACCTGTACCTTTTTCTGGGTCTGCGTGTTCGTCTGCGATAATTGGAATTTCAATATCGGTCAATGGTATAATTGCATTCTTGCCGATTAAGTGTTTTAACTTTTCGTTTTCTGGATGGATTGCGATTGCTTGGTCGCCGAACAAAGTTTCCGGACGTGTTGTTGCGATTTGTATTTCACCGCCCCCAACCAATGGGTAATTAAAGTAATAAAATTTACCTTTTTCTTCACGTGTATCAACTTCCAAATCTGACACAGATGTCATCTGTTTTGGGCACCAGTTAACCAATCGTTTTTCACGATAAATTAAACCTTCGTTGTACATTTTTACAAACAGTTTTGTAACCGCATTTGACAAACCTTCGTCCATTGTAAAGCGTTCCCGGTGCCATGTTGGTGTCACGCCCAATATATGTAATTGGTTCATGATTTGGCCGCCTTTATCGGCTTTCCAATTCCATGCGTGTTGCAGTTTTTCTGCCAAAGATAATGCATGTGGGTTAATTCCACGTTTTGACAGGTCACGTTCCACCAATAATTGGGTTGCGATTGAAGCATGGTCGGTTCCCGGCTGCCACAGGACGTCGAATCCGGCCATACGTTTATATCTGCAAACGATATCTGTTAAAACATTATCCAATGCGTGTCCCATATGTAAATTGCCCGTCACATTTGGTGGTGGCATCATGATACAAAATGGTGTTTTATCCGATGTGACATTATTATTCCAAAAAGAATTTTTATCCCAAAATTCTTGGATTTTGGTTTCTATTTCACGTGGGTTTATATTTTTACCTAATTCAATATTCATTTTATTTGTCCTGTGGTAAATTATTAATCCAACAAATCGTATCAGAATAAATTGAAAATTCAAGTCTGACACATGTTTTATCGGCGATTACAGATGTTTAATATACCGGATAATCACGTGGGTAATTTGGGTTTGGGTGTGCCAATTCTGATTTGACACCGCACCCTGTGACGGTCAAAACAGACAATATTAAAAATCCGAATAATATTTTTTTCATGTCAAAATTATAATATTTGTATACCTGTGTGTCAAATTTTTAACGTATCAGGAATAAAAACATGATATAATACCCATATTGGTCAGAGAGAATCCATGAAAAAACTATCCCGTGAAGTAAAATTTTTACTGTCTTTATTTGCCTTTCGTGACGTATCGGATTTATTTTTGGGTACGTTTTTTGTGTCCTTTATTATGCAGTTATCGACCAATGAAATAGTGTCTGTTGCCCAATACAGGCTGTTTGAATACACGGCGACATGTGCAGGTTTCTTTTTGTTTGCCAATTGGTGCAAGCGTTATAACAAAGTTGCGGTTTTTTCATTAAACCTGATTCCAAAGATTGCGTTATTGTTGGCGATTATATTATTGGGTGATACGGCGGTTGAATATGTGATTCCATTGGGCATGCTGTACGGCATTGGTTCTGCGCTATATTGTTTACCAACCAACACCATGATTGGGGAAAAAGTTGATTCTAAATCTATGAGTGTCTTTTTCGGCGCCAAAAATGCGATTAAGCATGCGACCAAATTAATTGCGCCGGTTGTGTTGGGGTATTTTATTGATTTGGGGTCGTATAATCAGGTTGCTTATTTTCTGTTGGGAATGTCTGTCATAGAATTGGCAATGACGCTTAATTTAACGTCATCACGTCACAGGTCGGATTCGCCGGTTGATTTTGTGGGATTTTTCCGTTGTATGTTGCGTTTTCGTGTGGTGCGTCATGTGTTTATAATGGAAAGTCTGCGTGCTTTTTCGATGGGGTTGTTGGGTACAGTAATCACGATGTACACGGTATACATGTTCCAAACGGATTTGAATCTGGGGATTTTCACGACATTATTTGCGTTGTGTTCTATTTTATCTTCGTGGGTGACAGGTCGGTATTTTGATCGTCGCACATGGCCAATGTTGTTGGTGGTGTGTATGTTTTTAATGATTGGTGGTTTGGCGATATTCATTTGGAAAACGACACCTGTGACGTTTTTGATATACAGTTTTGTTTATTCGACGGCCTTGATTGCGATAGAGCAGATAATAAACGTAAAAATGTTTGATTTATCGCAATCTAAATGTATCAGTGCCAATCACAAAGTTGAATATTTTGTATTTCGTGATTGTGCATTGTACATTGGTCGGTGGGTTGGGTTTACGGGCTTGATGTATGTCGGTGTGTTTGGTGGGTATGCATGGTTGCGATGGTATTTGATTGCGATTGCGGTTGCGATGTTGTTTGCGGGCCTGAATGCGTATCAATTATGTGTGTCAAAGCGTCGGAATAAATAAAGTTTGTATTGACATATTGATGTTTTGTGTCAATAATATTGACGTGTCAAAAAGTATGTATGATATTATCAAGCGTCAAAATGGTGAACGCTTTGCCAAGGCTATTCGTAATTACGACAATGGCATATTTGACGTTCCAAATTTGGATTACATTGTTCGTTATGCGGGTCGTGATGCCGAACCGATTATGCAGTACTTGTTATCATTAAAAGATGTACACATAACCCAAATGTCCCGTCATTATGATCCGATTGCATTATTGCAGGCGGCGGGTTATGATGCATATATTGCGGACACTTTGGAAAAACAAAATGCGATTTCTAAATACTTTGCGGCCGGTGAAGCACTGTGTACATTTCGTGATGCGACCCGATTTGAACGTTATCATATAATCAATGCGGTACATCGTGATGCGGCCAAACTGCGTCGTTCTGATTTTGTAAATCCGCAACGTGAAGATGCATATGGTACATCTGTTATATCGATTCAAATTTTAAAGCAGGGCGGATTTATCAGCATAAAAAATCGTTACAATCACACGGTTGATTCATGTGATAATACGTTTAATTCAAATCCCGATAACATCATTATGGGTCTGTCGGATGCGTTGCGGAATTATTTTGGTGTGGACTTTTCGACCGTCCGGACAGATTTACCCCGTGGATATACCTTGGTTGGTGACAGAATCTGTCAATATTTGCAAGAGGTTAACAATGTATACCTGGGGACGAATTACTATATTTCCGACGGCTTTATACATGATGTTAATACCCAACACGAAGTCATGTTGGGTGGTGGATTAATTTTTGATATTGTAAATCGTCGCACGGTCAATGTCACAGACTTGTTCATGGACGTTTCGTTTTTGGACGACGCATTTCGCAATCGTGCATTTCAACAAACCAAAGACCGCCAGACGGGTGTCCGTACATTGATGGCAGATGGGCGTCCTGTGTTATCTGTGCGCAATGGGGAAATGACACACATTGATGTCCCAAATGCGGACAGTGTCACTTTGTCATATATGCAACGCTTGTCCGGCACATTGGATTTTTCGCATGCCACATTTGTGGAATTGTCATATATTGATACGACGCATATTAACGATATCAAAATGAATCCGAACGCCAACGCAATCAAGATTACACATTCTGCATTACCGGCCTGTGCATATGATTTTTCTGGTGTGAAAACATTAATATTAAATAATTCAGATATTTCCCGTGTCACAGAATTTAAAACCAACCCCAATGCCGCCCAAATTGTAATCAGCAATGTTACATTTCCGCCCTGTGATTTTGATTTCAGTGGTGTTGATATATTGGGGTTGCCGAATTGTGATTTGCGCAACGTGCGATCGATAAAGTTCAACCCAAATGGTTATCGCATAAATTTACGTGGGGCGAAATTACCGGCGCAAAAATTTGATTTATCTGGGGTCAAAGATGTTATTTTGGATGGTGCGGATACAACGCTGACACTGGGTATAAATTTGAATCCAAATTCTATGTATACCGGCATTACACCAACGGCGGCCCAACGTATGATACGGCAATATCATGAACGATAAAAAAAGTGCGGTATATTACCGCACTTTTGTTTTTTTATAATTGTCGCACAGTGTTTTTGCGTGACGTGCCAAGACTAATGCTGTATCTTCTGCTGGGACGCCATATATTTCTTTGTATACGTTTATTACACGTGCGGTATCAATAACTTTGTTTCCTTTGCCCAAAAAAGTGGCAATTCCACGACCTGCAATGGCGGGCAGGGTGCAACTTGCCCCGTTGTTATCATTGACAACAAAACCGATTGTACATTTTTTATCGCATCCTGCACAATATTCTGTGCTGTTGATTTTTTCTTCCTGTGTAAAAGCCATCTGTAATCCTTTTTTTTTGTGTATTTTTACCAGTCTGACACGAATTTTTATGGTTGTCAAGATTATGCTGAAAGATTACAGCAATATTATTGCATTTCGGGAAAGATGTTAAAGTATTGGAAATCCAATCAAAAAAAACACCCAAACGGGTGGTTTTGTTATGTTTTGGAAAAAACAATAATATTTCTGTGAATTTTATGATATAATAATCCGTAAATTTAAGATGCTGACAAATGTATAAACATTTAACTGTGTTTTTATGTCGTTTTATGCTTGCTGGGGTGATATTTATGCCATCTGTGTCTATGGCGGCGGATCATTGCACAAATCCCACTGAATATACCATCGATAAACGTTGTTATGTCACCGATGAACAAAAGAAAGAAAAACCATATAATGCAGTGGTGGCATTGGTTCGTGATGATGGAGAGAGTCACTATTGTACTGGAACAATTGTAAAAGACCCAGATGGTAAACCATATTTATATACGGCCAAACATTGTACCGTTGATGAAAATTATATGGCAAGATCAGAATTAAAAATAAAATTGCAAGATGGCCGGAAATTAAGTGTTACAATACATAAAGTTGGAGATTATGATATCGAACACAATGAAAATGTTCGCGGGGATTGGGCCATATACAGTATTGTAAATTCCGATGTGCCGATGGTTGAAAAATCCACTAAACGGGGAATTGATGAGTATGATATCACTAAACGGGAAATTGATGTTTATGATGCCACAAGTGTGGGGTATGGGGGATTAAAAATTATGAGTGATGCGGAAATAGCAGAATTTAAATCTAGATATTTAACCTACTTAAAAGATGAAAAAAATATTGACGTTAAGGACGAGGAAGATGCACCTGGTGTTTTTCGTGGTGGGGTAGACATGCTTAGTTCATATGTTATAAATTTTCTAACAAAAGAATATGATTATTGGAAAAGTTTAGCATATGATGTATCAAAATTAAAGTTATCACATTGCAAATATAGCGCTACGGGTAAAATGGAGGGATGCCAAGGTTGGGGCGGTAATTCCGGCGGACCGATTTTTGACAATCGTGGTAATATAATGGGAATTTATACACGTGGCTGGCCGGCTATTGGTGGTTCGATACACGCAGGAAGTGACAGTTTGCTTAGCGCCGGTATTAGTTTATTAGAAAAATAACAAAAAAAGGATAAGAAATGACAAGATCCAATAAAACAATAAACAAATTCAAAATTGCGGGTTTAATAGCATTGCTAACGGCCGGCGGTATAATAGCAGGCATTTCATATGATAAACATTCAAATTCATATGATGTGCAATTAAAGAAAGAAATATCACACATGTCGGAATCGCAATTGCAAGATGCAATTAAAGAATGTGATATAGCCATGGAAAGATTGCAACAAATCATCAATGCCGATGAAACAAACCCCGAAGAAAGATTCGAAGCACGTGGTGCATATAAAAGTATCAGTGCCCAGCGTGCGCAGTTTCAAGAAAGGTTAGATGAAATGAAAGGACATCAGGGTACGATTATACACTATAATGATATTAATCGGACAAGATGATTGTTTTTTTCAAAAAAGATAACCCCACCCACCAATTAAGGTGCCGAAAAATGTATAAACATTTAACAACTGTGTTTTTATGTCGTTTTATGCTTGCTGGGGTGATATTTATGCCATCTGTGTCTATGTCGGCGGACCATTGCACTAATCCAAAAGAATATACCGTCGATAAACGTTGTTATGTCACCGATGAACAAAAGAAAGAAAAACCATATAATGCAGTGGTGGCATTATATGATGATGAATGGGGAGAATATTGTACTGGAACAATTGTAAAAGACCCAAATGGTAAACCATATTTATATACGGCCAAACATTGTACCGGTGATGAAAATTATATGGCAAGTTCAGAATTAACAATAAAATTGCAAGATGGCCGGAAATTAAGTGTTACAAAACTTGCAGTTGGAGATTATAATATCGAACACGATGAAAATATGCTCGGAGATTGGGCCATATACAGTATTGTAAATTCCGATGTGCCGATGGTTGAAAAATCCACTAAACGGGGAATTGATGATTATGATATTACTAAACGGGAAATTGATGTTTATGATGCGCGTGTTGTTGGGTATGGGTCATTAAAAATTATGAGTGATGCGGAAATAGCAGAATTTAAATCTAGATATTTAACCTACTTAAAAGATGAAAAAAATATTGACGCTAAGGGCGATGAAAATGTATATGGTTTTTATCGTGGTGGGGTAAACACTTACGGTAATGCATATGTTACAAATTTTCTAGACAAAGAATATGATTATTGGAGTAGTTTAACAGATGATACATCAAAATTAAAGTTATCACATTGCAAATATGGCGCTACGGGTCTAAAGGTGGAATGCCAAGGTTGGGGCGGTAATTCCGGCGGACCGATTTTTGACGGTCGTGGTAATATAATGGCAATTCTTACACGTAGCACGCGGGCTATTGGTGGTTCGATACACGCAGGAAGTGACAGTTGGTTTATCTCCGGTATTAGTTTATTAGAAAAATAACAAAAATTTGATTTTTTTTGTCAGGGCCAACATCGCCCCTCGATACACAATAATTAAAATCAAAAAAATCTCCCTTGGTCGATTTTTTAAGATTTTTCTAATTGTGTATTCTCGTATTCGCCATGCGTGCCTGTGGGCGTTGCCCACGAAAACTGCGTTTTCATATGGTGCGTGCGCACCAATATCGGCACTCTGGCGTATCCGGTTGGGTCTGCTTTAACAAAAATAAAAACCACCCAAAAGGTGGTTTTGATTTTTGTCAGCCCCAACATCGCCCCTTGACAACCAATAATCAAACCTAGACGCAAAAACTCTATTAACCATATCCGTTTTTGCAGGTTTGCTAATTGTTCGTCTGCGTATTCGCCATGCGTGCCTGTGGGCGTTGCCCACGAAAACTGCGTTTTCATATGGTGCGTGCGCACCAATATCGGCACTCTGGCGCATCCGGTTGGGTCTGCTTTAACAAAAATAAAAACCACCCAAAAGGTGGTTTTGATTTTTGGCAGCCCCAACCGGATTCGAACCGGTGTTCTCGCCTTGAAAGGGCGGTGTCCTAGGCCTCTAGACGATGGGGCCAAAACTGCCGTGTTCATATCGAACGCCGGCAAATTATACA
>JAFXGD010000048.1 GCA_017513285.1 Alphaproteobacteria bacterium | reverse complement strand
TTTACCCGTCTTCCATGTGCCCTTGGCCACGTTTTGTGTATATTGACGTAAAGCAGTACCCATAGAATCATTGATTTGCCCACCCAGGTTTTTGGCAATTTCTTCTGATTTTGTGGCAAAATGATAAACCAACAAAGCCACGGTTGCAGAAATCCAGAATCCCGGTGACCCTAAAGATATTGTGCCATTATTTGTTCTTATAAATACGGCGCTGACCAAAGCGGTACAAAAACCAATCACAATGGACAGTGAAACAAAATACATCAAAGCATTTACCAATCGATTAATTTGGTCTTGCAAAGATTCCGGTTTAAACACTTTGGTAAAAGCATTGTAAACTTGGCCCGGGATATAATTCAAAGATGTTGTGCCAATTGTTTCTGCCAATGCGGTAAATGGCAACATTATAATTCCCAAAAATAAATCCAGCACAACCCCCAGTGCCACAAATGCAAATTTCCATGCGACATATATAAAAATAATGATTAATGCAATCCCTGTCAGCGTATCGGTGATTGCATTTCCAATACCATTGCTTTCACCGGCGATTAATTCCCATCCTGCTGCAACCATGGTATAGCAAAATCCGGACAATCGTGTTGGTACGCACAAAATATTTGCGGCCATATCTGGTGATAAAATATTGGTGTTTGTGATATTTGCGGTGGCATATGTATGAATTGCGGTACATGTGTCGGGTAATGCGATTCCTGCAACGCTGGTGCTGACCTCTAAAATAACATCTGACAGGGTTGTTCCGATTGCCATAATCGGACTGATTAGCGTTGAAAACAGCTCAACAGGCCCGGCCTGTAATATAATCAGCCAAATTATAACGATTGCTGTTTTTTTTGCCAAAGAAGACAGCAGTTTATTCACATTATTGTCACCATTGATTGAATTATAGATTTCAAAGCAAAACCAGAAAATAAACATTATCAAAATAAAAGCCAGAATAAATGGCGATAATGTTCTTTGCAATGATATTGCCACATGTGACAAAGAATTCATAAATGCCAAACCGACTTTTGCTTCTGCGGGGACATAATCATCGACCAGTTTTGTTGGGTTGCCAAAAGCCAATGCGCTGCTGGTAATTCTACTGCGGACACTGTCCAGATTTTCTTCTGTTGCCCATACGCCTGCATCAGACAATACTGGGGGGGTAAAGTTATTGGATGCTGCATTGGCGGTTAAAACGATGCATGCGAACATTGTTGCAATCACGCCTATAAAGATTTTTTTTATTGCGTTTTTCAAATTATTTTGCCCCTTCTAAGAATATATTCTTAACCTTATTATATGCCCCACTGATACCTGATACACCCATCTTGCCATATCCTTTTATCATTGCGGAAAAATCCAATGGGTCCTTTTCGTTTGGTTTTGTATTTCCATCTGGCAATAATTTATCCACCTTGGGTTCGACGGCATACAGATACAGAAAGAATACAAATACCATCATTAATACGAAATCAAATGGTATATCCATAAAATCGAAAGCATCCGGATATACTGCTTCAACGGCTTCTTTCTTCTGCTCAAAACATTCCAGGTACGTCCCTTTAAAGTCACTGCTGGCGCTGGCTCTTTCTTCGCATGTTTTAAATACGTTCATAATTGACATATTTCGTGAATCCAAGTTTTTTGGCGCCAATCCGGCCAATGGTGGTAATACAGATGTAAATCCGTCCACCGGTCCCGGCAGATACATATCTGAAACATATCCGACGATACCAAACAAAATCACTGTCTTCAAAGTGACTGCCAATGTTTTTATTGCGGCACTGACCAACATATCGATTGATTTTTTTAACAATCCTGCTGCTTTGGACCACATTTTTTCAAATGCCGACGCCGCCAATATCAATGGCAAAAACAGAATAACAAAAATTAATTTAAACATAATGGACAATATTTGGAAAAATAAATTAAAACCCAGATACATAAACATCAATACCAATCCCAAACCTGCCACCCATGACAGAACGCCGCCACCCATCCCCAACCATGAATAGTTCATTAATGCAAATCCGCCTGCGGCGCCGGCCATAACAATGCCATTAACATTTGCGACGACGCATAAGAATGGCTTAAACACGGGGTCTAATACTGCATTTTCTGTTGAAAAGATTTCTGATGCGTCTTCATCACCACATGTGGCCACTGTGTTCAATTGGGTTGCGGCCGCCCCCAACTCTGCCCCCAGGTATAATATGGGTGTTGCAGTTATGTTTGCAATGAGTTTTAAAGATTGGGTGCCACCTGCGCCGATTGCGCCCAACAATATACCGACAGCAATGACTCTGGCGCCATTTTTCCACAGTTTATCCAACCATGGTTTTATTTCTATTTTCTTTTCGTTGGAATCTAACTTGGTTGCTTGTTTCATTGATTCCAGTATGTGTTGAATTGCGGAAATCACGACATATAAACCGAATCCGAACGCCATCACCAACCACAGTTTTGCAATGATGTTATTCCACATGGTTTCTGCCGCAGTGCTTAATACGCTGAATATTTCGGAAATATACTTGCACATAAAGCAGCCATTTGCGGTTGTTAAATCGCCACCACTGACCCCCATTGCGTCTGCAAAAGTGCTGACCTTTACATAGGATATAGATGTTCCGCCCATTGCATTTGACATATACCACACCGCAATTCCCACTAATGCAATGCCGAACACGAATTTTATTATCCAAAAAATCAGTTTAATTTTAAACATTCTGTTGCTTTTTTATTTTGTTGGTGTTTCTGGTTTTTTGTTTTTGCCTATCACGGTTTTTCCGACGTTTTTAACAGTGTTAAATGCGCCTTCGGTAAATTTCATTGCTACATCACCCACTTGTTCGCTTAATTTATTTTCTTCTTGGACATTGAATGCGCCTAAAATCATTTGTGTGATTTTTGGTATCTGTTTTTCCAGATATGATAACACGAACAATAATGCGACCATATTCACCAGTGACAATGAATAGAAACTGTCTTCACCTAAGTCTTCTTCAAACAATTGCGACATATGTTCTGGCAGAATCATTCCTTCGCCATTTAAATCGGGAACCAAAAATCGCATTAAGACATTTAAAATAATTATATATGTCAAAACGACCGAACCCATTGCGACAATGGAATTGATTAAAGATTTTACCTGTTTTGCGCCAATATTTTTTCCCAGATTACTCAACCATGCCGGAACACCGTCTGCGCCTTTGAATGGCAACAGCATTAATGATATCGGGAACAGAAAAGCAAAAAATGCCATTGCGACAATAAAGTCTGCAAAATAAAAGCAGTATTTAAAAAATAATTTTGCAAAAGACCATGTTAATGTAAGTCCAATAAAAAATAAAATTATATGTGTAAGCAGCTTTCCTAATCCTGTGAATGCTTCCCATTCAAAAGCCGCGTCAATAATTTTTATTCCAATTGATATGAAATCTTGGAAAATGACGATGGTTGATTGCATTATCTCGATAACCGCATTACGCAATTGTGGTCTGAATATTTCATCGTCTGGCATATCTTCGGGGGTATATGAAACCGCTTCTTCGACCGATGTGGGATTTTGTTGTGTTAAAACCTGGGTGTATGCCAATGTCATATGTGCAACAGGTTCTGCGGTTATTGTTGTTATAATTCTGGGGAACGTGACCCCGGTCATCAACAGCAGCAATGCAAACAATGAATTTATGACAACTTTTTGCAGGGATTTTGTGTGCCATGTGTCTGGGGAATTGCTTTTTAAATTACTCCATACCGCATTAACGGTATACAGTGCAAAAATAATCACAAAAACCCCAACGCATACAATGGTTAATGTTGAATATGCAGACGAAACGATTTTTGAAATTAATTGAAACAATTTATCAAATATTGGACACGCCCAACATTGGACGGCAGAATCTATCAAAGGCTGTGATATATTGTAAATCATTTCTTTCCAAATAATCCAGTTGCGGTTTTACCAATAGTTTTGCCACGCTGCCACAGTCCAGATGCATAGCTTTTGACATCTTTATACAGCGCATCTTGACCCGACCCAACATATTTCATCAACTGTTGCTGTGTTATATCAAAAATCCGAAAGAACAAATAGAATGTTAAGATAGCAGACAGCCACGTGACAGAATGGTCTCCAAATCCACTGAATCCTGATACTGCCTCGGCATATGGAACGTTGGACGAAGCGGACCCCCCGGCGGCCACGCTGTACACGCTGGCATGTCTGTGGAATAATGCTTTTATAACTGCGATATTTATGCACAATATGAATGCGCATGCAATCATTGTTACGACCAATGTTTTTAATGATTTTACAATTCCATCAAATGCCGGCCAAACATCAAACCATTTATCGCTGGGCTTTGTCACATACGTTAATACATAAAACGGATACAGTATTAATTGCACACCAAAATCAAATATTCCCTGAATAATCAACAATGCCATAAATATATTACTGCTGACAAATGTTATGACCAAGATTATTCCCGTAATTACATTTAAAAAGTCTGCGCCATCGGCGGCAACTATAACCATCAAGTCACGTAAACCATTCTTTATCAATCGCAAACCACGTTTAATTATTCTGTTGTTTTCCGCAGACAGATATGACACAGGTTGCAACAAGAAATTGCATGATTCCTGGGATATCCAACCGGATCCCAATAATTCATCATCGCATGTTGGTGTGTTAACCGTTGTGCCGGGGTTGTGCATCCCATCTAACACATGTTCGGTGTATATTGCCCCCAACCTTAAAAATGGTTCTGCCAACCATTCTGTCACGAATACAGGTTTAATTTGTAATAAGAATACCAGTGCAATTAAAGCACGCGTCACAGGCTTTAAAACATTTTCTGTGATTTTCCATGCATCTGTATTTCCGCCCGCTATTTCGCCGCCGCCCGAAAAACCAAAATTGGCCAACCAATTTTTCGGGATGTACATTTTTACCAGGTATAAAACAACGGTTAATCCAACAAACGCAAATATCAAAACGTTAATAATGCCTGCGCCATTTTCGCCCACAAAGAAATCATAACTGGCCACGGCAATGCCCATCATTGATTTCAATACCAATGGCACAAATGGCGCCAAATCCAACGAGTCTACCAATGACGCATCGGCGCATTCCGGCACCATCATTGCCGTTATTATAAATAACCCAAAAATGAATTTTTTTAATCCTGACATTCTAATTTTTATATTTGTGTCAATTATATCACATTTTGCAAAAAATATGGTATAATAAAAGTAATGAATCGTTTAAAAAAATTTTGGATTACATTTTTGCCATTCTTTGTGATTGGCACCGCCAATGCCGGTTTGATAACGGGTTTGCTTGGTGCCGGTCTTGTTCTTTATGTGGGGGCGCGTGTTTTTCGCACTGCGATGCCATATGACATGCCGGGTGCACTTGAATTTTTTTCCAATTGTTGGACGTGTCAAATGTTTTCGGATATATTATCTGTGATGTCACACTTTGTGTCACAGATATATTCATCTGTGGGTGGGGTGACGATTATGATGGTTGTTGCCCTGACTGCGATTTGGTTTGCATGGAAATTATTCAGTGGTTTTATGAATGGCAAAGTTGAAAATCCATGGTCTATAACAGAAACGTTTACCCATCATATGGTAAAAATGACTTGTGTTATTTTACTGTTGATGGCACCTGTGCCACGATTGATGTCTGATATTGCGATACGTCCAATTTTTAATGTTGGATTGATATTAAACCGTGCGGTTGCCAATGGACCCGACTTTAATAACTGTTTGGTTGCGACTGCGATGATGGATACGTCTGTTGACAGCCGTGCCGACGCCCAAGAAGCGTATCCGCCCCAACTGCGTCATGAAATAGCGTGTGAACTGTTGGGGGTGCATCAATTGACGGGTATGGGGATAACGTTGGGATGGACCATGATGCAAATGGCGTTTGATTACGAATATATGCATTCGATTGTTTTTGGGGCGATATTCCCGAATGTTCCGCTGTTTTTTATAGGGCTGTTGATGACGGCGACGTTTCTGATGGCATTGCTGCCTGTCCCGCTGTATTTTCTAGAGATATTTATCAAACTGTCGATGGATTTGATAATGTTGCCGCTGATGTTGTTGGCGTGGCTGTTCAAAGGGTGGGCTATTTCATTAGAAGGTGCCGGCAAAACGATTCGTGGCATCATAGACGATGTTATAAATGGTGCGTTGGGTTTGGGATTGACCGGTGTGTTTATTAATTTTGGGATTAATATCATAGATGCGCTGGTTCAAAATTTTGCGGGTGCCGAATCGCTGTTACAGGTTATCCAAGATAATAATACCCAGGCTGTATTTGACAGTGTCATGTTAAACGATTCGGGATTTATCTCTATGTTATTGATTGGTATGTTTATTGCGATGTTTATGTCGGCGATTCCTGCGTTGGCCAAGACATTGTTTAATGTTGAAATTTCCCAAGAATATTATGACAAAGCGGTAAATAATGCCAAAGTAATGTGGAATAATTCCAAAAAAATGTGGGAATCTTTAAAAAAATAAAAAATCAAGTGGTTTATTTAACATGGGGTACTTTTTTATGTTCTCCGAATCTGATATAATTCATAGCAATGACGAAGTTTCCGATTCTTTATTGGCCACGTAAAACAACTGGGGATTGTGAATACCAGTTGGCACGTAAAGTCATCAATAATTCCACCGGTGTGATGCCGGATGTGTATTTGGATGATATGGATATATCTGACTTTTTATCCAAAAATCCCAATGCGGTGATATATTATCCTGTATTTTGTGGTTCCACGGGTTGGTGGGGTGAATTGTTGGGCGGCGATGCGGTTGTGTGCGATAAATTGATAATATCATCTGAATGTCAATTAATGGTAATCGAATCGCAGCAAACGGCCGAATGTAATGGTCAAAATCAACTGTTGGCGGCGGAAATCTCCCCGGCCAGCGGTTTTTTCAAGAAGATGAATTCATCCATTGCGACGGTTGCGGACATGTTGGCGACGAATACTGGCACGGTATTGGCGTTGTTTTCGGGTCGCAATCAATCACAATTTGTGAACATATTGGAATCGACGGGCAATTCGTATTTGGGTTGCATTGGTCGATATTAAAAAACTAATATTTCTTGATTTTTATAAAAAAGCCTGTATAATTTGCGGGCTAAAAAAATTAAAAAGGGTAAAAACAATGAAAAAAGGCATTCATCCTGAATACTATGCGAACAACGTCACCAGAACTGACGGTTCGACAATTGTAATCTATTCATCTGAAAAGAAAGACATGGTTTTGTCATCTGACAATTTGAATCATTCTGCATGGACGGGTCAACGTTCCAACGCCGGTGAAAAAGGTCAACGTGCGGCAGAATTCAAAAGCAAATTTGCCGGATTTAATCTGTAATATAAACATTGTCTGACGGGGGCGGGCCATGGAATTGCTGATAAAAGGTTCAACAGAATTAAACAAAATGTTTATGGCGTTACAGCGCACGGCATCGGGTCTGCGTCGTGACTTTGGAGAGGTTGAAAACCTGCAGCAATCATTACGTGGCGCACGTGACTTTGTGCAAAAGGCATCTGCCCGTATCGAAGACAGTATTTTATCTGATTTGTTATTGGTTCGCCCGTCTGCGGGGTTGTTAACACCAAATATGTCACGTGCCGGTGATGGCCGTGATGAATTTGTGTTGGCGTTATCGGGTGCGTCGAATTTTGTGCGTGGCAATCCGCATTTTGCAATATCTTTGGCGTTACGTTCCAATGACGAAACGAAAATTGCATTGGTGTATTCACCAATTGACGAACGTCTGTACTATGCCGAAGCGGGCAGTGGCGCCTATGTCTTTTCGGCATATCATTCCGCCCGTATCAAGGTTTCTAATTTATCAGAACCTGCAGATTTAACGATTGGATATAACACATCTGACAATCGCCCAACATTGGGTGATGTGCGTCGTACGGGCTGTCCTGCATTGGATTTGGCGTGGGTTGCGGCGGGCAAATTGGATGCATTTGTATCTGATGCGTTGGATTTTGCCGAAATTGCGGCGGGCGACTTGATTGTCCGTGAAGCGGGCGGTCGCATTGAAATGATGGCGGATTTGGTTGCGACCAATGGTCATATAGAGATTTAATCCCGCACTGCGGGATTTTTTTTATTGTATTTATTTGCAAACGTGTTGTTTTTATCTTAAAATATTACTTATTATGAAGTTCAAAAAAATTTGTCGTATTTTATTAAATACAATATTTTGGTCATTTGTCGCAGGTGTTGGTGCATTGGCGGCATTGGTGTTTATTTATGGTAATGATTTGCCGGATTATAAATCATTGGCAACGTATGCGCCGCCGGTTGCGACCCGTCTGTATGCGGCGGACGGTTCTTTGTTAATAGAATACGCCGAAGAACGCCGTGTCTTTATTGATTATGCAGATTTGCCTCCGCAATTGGTAAATGCATTCATTGCCGCCGAAGATCAGAATTTCTGGACGCATCCCGGCATTGATGTCCAAGGTATCGCCCGTGCATTGGTGAACAATGGGTTGCGCATGTTGGGACGCAATACGACATTGTCTGGCGCATCGACCATCACCCAACAGGTTGCCAAGAATTTCTTTTTGACATCGGAACGTACAATTTCCCGCAAGATAAAAGAGGCTATATTGGCCCTGCGCCTGGAACGCAGTTTTTCCAAAGAGCATATTTTAACCCTGTACATGAATCAGATATTTTTGGGCGCCCGTGCATATGGGGTTGGTTCTGCGGCATTGATGTATTTTAATAAACCTGTCACGGAATTAAGTTTGGCCGAATGTGCATTTTTGGCATCGCTGCCCAAGGCACCAAATGATCGCAGTCGTGCGATTGAACGTCGCAATTATGTTTTACGCCGTATGGTAGAAGAGGGCTTTGTCACCCAATCCGAAGCCGCTGCCGCTGCCGCCGAAGAATTAAATATCAACAGTGGCTTTACCGCCCAAATGCAGCCGGAATTTCAATATTTTGCCGAAGATGTTCGTCGTCAATTATTGAACGAATTGGGCCGTGAAGTTTTATATAACCAAGGCCTGTACATCAAAACAACCATTGTGCCGGAATTGCAAATGGCGGCATCTGCGGCATTGAACAAAGAATTGGATGCGTATAACACGGGCCGCACAGATAAATTACAGGGTGCAATAATCGCCATGAATCCGCATACGGGGCGTATATTGGCGATGTCTGGCGGTCGTTCCTTTGCGGACAGTTCATTTAATCGTGCAACCCAGGCGTATCGTCAAATCGGGTCCACGATAAAGCCGTTTGTATATTTGGCGGCATTGGAACGTGGATATTCGCCCCAAACAATGATATTGGATGCACCAATTGTCGGCTGGCGTGAAAATAACACATTGTGGAAGCCTGAAAATTACGACAAAAAATTCTTGGGTGATGTGCCGTTGCGTTTGTCATTGGAAACGTCGCGTAATGTGCCAACTGTGCGTTTGGTGGAACAAATCGGCACCCAAAATGCAATCGAAGCCGCCCAGCGCTTTGGTGTTTATCCCGCACAGTTGCCGGACATGAATTTGTCGATGGCATTGGGTTCGGGCGAAACAACGTTGGAAAAGTTGGTATTGGGATATTCGGCCTTTGTCAATGGTGGTCATGTTGTACAGCCGAAATTGGTTGATTATATCGAAGACCGTTATGGCCGTGTTATTGGGGGTGGGGTATCTGAAATGGTTGAATGGTCGGATGATTTATTGCCGCCGTCCAATGCCCAAGAATCAGAACCTTTGTCAGATGAACAAAGTTTATATCAAATGGTATCGATTTTACAGGGTGCTGTTGAACGTGGCACGGGCAAGCAGGCACGTGTTCCCGGTCATACAATTGCGGGGAAAACCGGTACGACCAATGATGTCAAAGACGTATGGTTTATTGGTTTTTCTAAAAACATGATTGCGGGGGTTTACTTGGGCTTTGACACGCCAAAGTCTTTGGGTCGTGGTGCGGGTTCGCACATGGCGGCACGTGTGTTTGCGGATTTTATGCGTGTTGCGCTGGAAAACGAAAAGAATCAGCCTTTTTCCGTACCGGATGGCATGACGTTTATGCGTGTTAATCGTCGCAGTGGGGCATCGGCATCTGCGGACCCTGACGGTATGATTATCCAAGAAGTTTTCAAACCTGGTCAAAAGCCAAATCCGGCACCTGCGGCGGCATCTGCTGTATCAACCGGTGCGGTTGTTGGCGGTGTATTTTAATAAAAGTCACAATAACATTTGTTTATCAAATCTTTTGTGGTAAAATGTCAGCATAAGGAAAGGATTTTTTATGCTGACGCAATATTTTTTACAACATGATTTCTCGTTTTTTGCCAGTGGTTGGACCCAATTTGCGGGTGCGTTTTTTGTATCTTTTATGCTGATGTTGATATTGGGGCGCCCCTTTATTTCTGCGATGCACACATTGCAAAAGAAAGGTCAACCAATCAGTGAAAATGTCCCAGAATCGCATCGTCAAAAAGCGGGCACCCCCACAATGGGTGGTCTGTTGATAGTGTTTTCAATCTTGGTGGGCAGTTTACTGTTCATGCCGTTGATGAATCCGACGGGGTGGATTGCATTGGCGTCTTTGGTGATGTTTGGTGCGTTGGGTTTTGTTGACGATTATAAAAAGGTTGTATCGCAATCTAAAAAGGCGGCAAATGGATTATCGCCTGTGACCCGTCTGTTCGTCGAAGGTATATTTGTTGTAATTTTGGCGTATTTAATTAATAAAACCATGCCACCATATATTCCGGAATATTCATTGGCGATTGGTGCGGGCATAATATTGCCATTGGGTATTTTGTATTATGTGTTTGCGTACTTTGTAATCTGTGGTGGTGCCAATGCAACAAACATAACCGATGGTTTGGACGGTATGCTGTCGAAATTATATTTGCCTGTATTGGTTGTGTTGGTTGTGGCGCTGTATGGTGCGACCCGTATTGGATTTATGGATACGGTTATGTTTTTACCCACGGCCAGTGGTCTGTACGCCGTCTTGGGTGCGGCCTTTGGTGCGGTGTTGGGATTTTTATGGTATAATTCCAAACCTGCGTCGATATTTATGGGCGACGTTGGTTCTTTGGCGTTGGGGGGCTTTATGGGAACGGTTGCCATGTTGTTAAAGTCCGAAATTATCATGGGTGTTGCGGCGGGCATGATGGTTTTGATTTTACTGTCGTCTTTTGTTCAAACGATGTATTTCAAAGCGACACGTCGCATATCTGGGGCGGGGCGTCGTGTATTTTTGCGTGCGCCGTTGCATCATCATTTTGAAGAATTGGGATGGCCCGAAACCAAGATTGTAGAACGTTTCTTTATCCTGTCTGTTTTGTTTTCTGGGTTCGCATTGGTATTGTTAAAATTTGCATAAAGTGGTGTCATGTTTAAACGCAGTGAAGAAAGTAAATTAACTAGTTGGTATTTTGAAATAGACCGTCGTCTGTTGGGTTGTGTATTGCTGATGATTGTATTGTCGGTAATATTTGCATTGTCTGCGGGTTCTGTTGCCGCCGAACGCATTGGGCAACCGTGGCACTTTTTCTTGGTCAAAGCGATACCGTTTTATATTGTGGGACTGACCATATTATTCGGGACCAGTTTTTTGAATAAAAAGCAGGTTTTATTGCTGTCTGCGGCGAATTTGGCATTTGGTTTATTGCTGTTGCCTTTGACGGTATTGATGCCAAACATGATAAATAATTCGGCCCGCTTTGTTGATTTGGGGCCGTTTAATGTTATGCCATCTGATATTATGAAACCGGGATTTATCATTATAACGGCATATTTTTTGGCCAAGATGAAGCAGTGCTATGGTGCCAATATATTCTTTAACAAAGATGCGTGGCGTTTCAACACCTGGCTCAGTTGGTCGTATTATTTAATGGTATTTTTACCTGTGGTTTTTATTGTATTTAATCATCCTGATTTGGGTACGTCTATTTTGTATTTGGCGGTATTTTCTGCAATGATATTTATTGCGGGTATGCCGTTGTTTTTGATTCCTGTGTTGGGTGGTGTTGGGTTATTGATGTTGGTGGTGGCATTTTTTACCTTGGGGCACGTGCATCGTCGTATAATTGCATTTTTTACCGGTACCGGCGACACGTATCAGGTTGACAATTCGGTTGATTCAATACGTCATGGTGGCCTGTTGGGGTCGGGCGATGACGCATTTGTAAAGCAATATTTGCCGGACGTTCATACGGACTTTATATTTGCCGCCATTGCCGAAGATTTGGGTGCGATAATGGCATGTGGGTTATTGGTTTTGCTGTTTTTTGTATTCCGTCGTTTGATAACCAATGCGACAAATGCGCGTGATTTGTTTGTAATGTATGCGACAGGTGGTGCGGCGGCGTTGTTTGGTACACAAATATGCTTTAATATGTTAACGACGTTGAATTTATTTGCACCCAAAGGAATGACGTTGCCATTCATATCATATGGGGGCAGTTCGCTGTTGGCGTACTGTTTGCTGTTTGGTATGATTTTGGCCATTGTGCGTGAAGATAAATGGAAATAACATAAAAATAACAAGGGGTATGGAAATGCGTATATGGATTGCAACGGGTGGAACGGGCGGACATGTTTATCCGGCATTAAGTGTTGCGACCGAATTGGCGTCCCGTGGTCATCGGATAACTGTGTCTTGCGATGGTCGTGTTCGTGATATGGTTCGTCGTGGTGCGCCGTCGGGCGCACGCATTGTGCATATATGGGCATCGGGTGTTGGTGCAAAAAGTCGCATAAAGCAAATGTGGGCATTGTTTAAGATAGGTGTATCGGCCACTGCATTGATTTGTCGATTTGCATTGTTTCGCCCACATCGTGTTGTTGCGTTTGGTGGATATGCATCTGTGCCTGCGGTGTTTGCGGCGCATGTGTGGAAGATTCCAACCTTTTTGCATGAACAGAATGCGGCAATTGGCCGTGCGAATAAGTTTGCAATGCGGTGGGTTAAAACCTTGATGACCAGTTTTCCAACCGTATCCGGCATACCGAACGGCATGTCGAATGTTGTTTATACGGGGCTGCCTGTACGTCGTGAAATATTGGCGGCATCGGGTTCGCCTTTGCCAAACAGTGGTCGGTTATTGGTGACGGGTGGTTCATTGGGCGCCCAGATATTGGATGACATAGTCCCAGAATCAATCGTTGCGATGAAAAATAAAAAGATATTTGTCACGCACCAAACACGCCCGGAAAACGTAGCCCGCCTGCAGCGTTTTTATTCCGACAACAATATTCGTGCAAATGTTTTATCGTTTATTCATGACATGGCGGGTGCGATTGAAAACTCTGATTTGGTAATTGGTCGCAGTGGCGCCAGCACAGTTGTCGAATTGCAAACAATCGGCCGCCCTGCGATTTTGGTTCCGTTGGGAATCAATCCGGACCAAGCCGCCAATGCGTCCAGTTTTGCCAAAAACGGTGGCGGCTTTGCCATAGAGCAATCCAAGTTTACCACCCGTTGGTTAACATCAACATTATCTGATTTATTTGATAATCCATTGCGGTTGGAAAAGATGGCCCAGAAAGCCCATGTTCCAAATGATGCGGTCGCCAAAATATCGGACGTTGTGACGAAATAAGAATCCCCATTTTGGGGATTTTTTTAATATCGCTTGTTATTACGATATTTTATGCTTGCGCCGATTTTGTGATTTGTTCTATGATTGTATTGAAGGAAAGGAAAATGCGTCATATAACAATCTCGATATTGTCGATGTTTATTGCATTGCCGGCGATTGCAAATGCACGGTTGCCGGTTGTAAATGTTGCGTCGGGTGGTGTTTCTGCCCGTGCCGCATTTGGAGAGAGTACCCCCACCAAACGAACAGTTGCGCCACGTGTTGCAACACGTGCGCCATCGTCGGTGAAAACGGAAAAAAGGCCCACCCGTGTTGCCCGTGCGGCATCTGTTATATCGACTGCGCCGGCTGTATCTGTCGATACGGGTGCGGTATTGGCATCGAATGATGTTTTGTCGCCACGCCGCCCCAGTGCGAATTTATGGGCGCATAACGACGGCATGTTACGTATGCCGACGGCCGATGAATTTTCTGTTATCCGTTCGGATGTTGCGTTACCCGAAGAAAGTTTGGACTCGGCGCCTGTTCGTGTTGCGCATGCTGAACCACGTACGGCACCTGTTGCGGATGTACGGGCGGCTGTTCCTGCGCCTGTGCCTGATATAGATAGTCAGATTGCACATTTGCAACAATTACAGCGTCGTGCAGATGACAGTGTTCGTAATGTTTCGCCACGTGTGATTTCTGCGCCGATATCTGATATGCCAACACCTGTCACAAAAATTGCGGATGCGTCACCTGTGAATAACGGTGCGGAACGTGTGGCGGTTCGTCGCATGGTTGTTCCCATGACGGATGAAGTGGTAATGCGCCAAGTTGAAAAAAACAAATCGCCCCGTATTGCGGCGGTTCGTGATGATATGTCGCAGATGTCGCCATCACAATTACGTCAGGCATTTCGTAAAACCTTTTTATCCGAGAACAAGCATTTTTCAACCTATCGCATGGATGACAGTTTTGATGAATACAGTGACATGACCACATCAACCGAAGGTTTTACGGCACGTCGTAACCTGTCCGAAGATGCGTCCATCCGTCCATTGGAAATCAAGATAGGTTTCCGCAGCAATGATTCTGCATTGTCACGTGATAATTATACTTTATTGACCCAGTATGCGGCGTATGTGACGAACAATCCGACCCGTGCGGTTCAGGTTGCAATCCCGCAAAAAATGACAACAAATAAAGAATCTCGGAAATTGGCGGCACGTCGCTTGGCGATAATAGAGCAGGCCTTAACCGACAACGGTGTGCCACTGCAACGCATTGTTCCGGTATTGTCGCAACGTGAAGATGCCAGCATTGTTTTACGTGTCCTGTCGAATCAGCAGTATGAAACTTTGACCCAACAATCGCATAATATATTTGGCGATACGGTTGGTAAAAAAACATATAAAAGTATGACGTGGTAAAGTTTATTGATTCATTGCTGAATTTTATTTATCCGCCGGCGTGTCCATTATGTGGCACGCCGGTATCAATACATGGCGAATTGTGTGCAGATTGTTGGACGTCATTTGAATGGATATCTGGTGCCAAGTGCGCACGATGCGGTTATCCATTTTCTTCGGATTGGGAAATAAATGGCGTTCATTTATGTCCGACCTGTGCATCGGGTAATGGTGAATTGGATTGGATACGTTCTGCATGTGTGTATGATGATGTATCACGTTCGGCCATGTTGCCGTTCAAGCATGGCGGGCGTATTGGTTATGCACGTTTTATGTCACGTGCAATGATATGGTCGTTGCGTGATATTGATGTTGATGCCGATGTTGTTATGCCTGTGCCGTTGGCCCGGCGCAGATTATTTCATCGTGGTTATAATCAGGCCGCCTTGCTGGCCCGTCCGATTGCAAATGCATTGGGTGTTCCGATGGATTATGATTCTGTTCGTCGTAAATATCGTCCGGACATGGGACATAAAAATGCACGTGAACGTGCGCTAAATATTCATGGTGTTTTTGATGTTGTGCATCCCGAACGAATTCGTGGGAAAAAGATTTTATTGGTTGACGATGTTATGACGACGGGCGCAACGTTTTCAGAGTTACGTCGCACACTGATACGTGCAGGTGCGGCGGCGGTATATGGTGTTACATTCTGCAGGATTGCCCGTACGGTTTAACATATGGTCTTTTGCCATGCTTTTCCCAACATTGCATTTTGTTGCATACGAATTTCCTGTTGGATAATTTTATTGGAACACATTTGAAACACGTCTAATATATTCTGAATTTCTGGCGTGCGCAACTGGGCTGTGTTTTTCATTCTGACGGATGCGACGATTACTTCGTTAATCTGTATGGTGTATTCTATTTCTTGAATTTTAAGATTTTCTGCAACGACATCGCATGATGCGATCAAACTTAACCCATTGGGCAGATCGACCGTATAGTCGATACCTGTGTCATCTGCGCAAACGCATACGATACCTGCAACTATTATTTCATAGATTATCTGTTTATCGTCTTTTGATAAAAGTATCGTGTTTGCATTGTTCATTGTACGACATAATATCGCACGGAATATTTGTTTTGTCAAGTATGTAAAATCTTGCATATGTTTTTTGGTGCAGTACAATAATTTTGTCCAATATAAACACACAAAAGGAAAGACTGTGAAATTGTGTTTAATACCATTTTTATCTGCGTTATTATTACCGATTGTTGCGCAGGGTGCGGCCCCATATGTCGGATTTGCCCGCTGATTTACAGGCAATTGATACAACAAATTGGACACCGGTGATAAAAAAATAAAAAAAATGCCAATTTGGGCATTTTTTTGTAAAAAAGTTGTCGAATCGCATGTCATTTTTATGATATAATAAGTGCGTATAGATAAAGAAATAATATGAAAAAACTTATTACATGCCTTTGTGCATTCGTATCTGCTGTACCTGCGGCAATCGCTGCGGACGGCGTTGTTTCACGTGTTGTACCGTCTAAAACAACGGACACGGTTGTGGCGCCGGCGCCCGAACGTGGTGTTGCGCAACGTGGTAATCCCGAACGCACAACGTCCGAAGCGGCATCGTCCCGTGCATCGTCCCGTGGCACTGCAACCGCCAATGTCAATGCCCGCCGTGACAGCGCAACAAACCGTGCAACTTCATCTGC
>JAFXGD010000047.1 GCA_017513285.1 Alphaproteobacteria bacterium | reverse complement strand
CGATGAAATGTTTATCGCACACGCAGAATCCAGACAACGTATCAAGTTTGCGTGCGAACACTGCGCCGCCGCATTCGCACCATACCCCAGCATTAATGCCGGTATTAAAATCAATGTTTGTGTTTTCATGTTCTCTCTATGATCGATATTATATCAGAAATAATAATATAACTGCAACAAAAAACACACGTAAAGAAAGTTTTTAGACGTGGGGGCTTGACAAAAGTGTTTCGTTTGTCTATATTAAGGGTACGAAAATAATAATAATTTAAAGCAAAAGGATGAAAAATGGCAATCAGATGGAATGCAACTACTAAAGGATTTGTGTTCGGTACATGTGTTGCGGTTGGGGTAACTGTTGTGGCGATTTTGGCTTTGTGCAAGTCTTGTAATGCGGAAGATACCGCCAAAGAAGCGAAACAAACGGCAGAGGAGGCAAAGAAAGAGGTTGTTTCTGTGGCAGAACTGCTTAATTCTGTGGCAGGACGGGTTGATGACCTGGTTGTAGAATTTAAAGAACATTGTGATTCTACAATTCTCCAGGGGGTGCATCAGGCGGCAGCAAAACCGGTGGTAGCACCAGCGCCAAAACCGGCAGCAAAACCGGCACCAAAACCGGCAGCAAAACCGGCACCAAAACCGGAACAGCCACGCCCAGAAGCCGCTGCGGTGCGGCCCGTTACCCAACTGGTTGTGAACCCACAGAAACAGAGTGGTGTCGTGCAACAGGCTGCGACAGTCGCACCAACCAATGTTGCTGTCAAGGTTGAAGGCGAAAACCGTGGTGCCACCGTTGTTGGTAGCAGTGTCAGTGCAAAACAATCTGCGGCGGGTGATAATAATACGGTTGTTCAACAGTATGCAGCAGATGCACCAACAGATGTTCAAGTCACAGTGTCCGGTGATAACCGTGGTGTTGTCGCAGTCGGTGCAAATATTCATGTCGAACAAACTGTACTGCCCGATGATTATGTATCGGTTACGGTGACATATCGTGAAACAGTGGTGCGTGATCCGAAAGCATGGAAAAAATATGCGCGTCGTTGCAGAGGTCGTTAAGGCAGTTGTATGTCTGAAAATATCCCCGCCGTGTGGCGGGGTGTTTTTTTGATTTTTTTATCTGGACAGAAAAAAGAATATTGTGCTATGCTGTGTTTGTCATCAGAGAGAGTAGATAATATGAAGTTTATCAGAGTTTTTGTTTTTGCTTTGTTTTTCGCACCTTTTGCCGCAGGGGCGGCATCGAATGACTTTATGGCCGCAGCCCAGTTGTTGGCCGCCGCAAAAAGCGCCGATATACAACAGGTTCAGGCCTTGGTTAATAATGGTGCGAATGTTAACTTTGTGGATTCTACGGGATTATCGATTGTGTGTACGGCGTTGATGAATAATGATGTGCGGGCGGCACAAATATTGCAAATGTATGGCGCAGATGCATCACAATGCGACAGACAAATCCGACAGTATAATAATCGTAATCGGCCCAAAGATACGGGCGGGCTGTTCAGTGGACTGTCGTCTGCCCAGACCATTAGTTTAGCGGCGGCGGGAGCCGCCGTTGTCGTAGGTGGGCTGTTGCTGTTGACCGATGTGTTCGATCCGGGTAATGATAACGATTCGACAAGCAGTGGTGGAACACGACCCGGTGGCGGTAATGGCGAAAATCAACCAACGGCGGAACCGTATCTGACCGTGCCGTACAGTCCGGCCTATCTGGGGACAGATGGGAAAGTCACAACCAGTAATGAAATCTTTCTGGCGAATTTGGCGGGGTGGAACCCAGATGCAGGTGGTTTAAGACAAGCCGATTTTAATTTCTTTAGACCAACCGTTCAGACGGATAATAATTTTATCACAGATGGTGTTATGGTGCCGGTGCAGAACTATCTGTTGATGATGCATGGATATTCGGCGTTCGCAAATGAATATATGGGCCAAGAAATATTCCGTGATACAAATAACCGCAGTCCTGTCTTGGTCGCAAATGATGCCGGTGGTGGACGGCCCGTCGTGGTGGGGTTGATTACAAAAAATGGATTGAACCCAACAGGGTCGGCGGCACGTGGCGATGGTATAGAATACGCCAACAGTGCATCTGTGTCGGCAGAAACATATTTGTTGGATAAATATTTGAATTACGAAGCCCCAGAAAACGGTGTGTTGGGGGATGAAGTCGCAACAACTGCATTCGATTTGTCGGGGGCAGGGACCGCAATGAATCCTTTTGCGTCGGCGTATGACAGTGCGCTGGGGAAAATTGTGGCGGGTTGGGATGCCAGTGGCGATCGTGTTTTGGGTGACTTCTTTGGATTTGTGCCAAATGGCAGATTGGGTGTGTTCAGAACCGGTGGTGGAAAAGAATGGGTTGATGTTGAAAATCCAACAGATGGTGCGGTTGTCGGCACCGTCACAGGGGCAACAAATGATGCAATTGTGTCGGGTGATAAGATTACTTTGGATGGTGTGACGTACGATGTTGTGTCTGCTTTGGTCGATGCAGGGGTTGTACGGCCAACAATAACCGTTAATGGAACGGTCTATGATGTTGCAAATCCAACAAATATGATGCGTGGAACGTGTTCGGGGGATGCATGTACAGATGTGTCCGATATCGCAATCTATGTTGGGTCGGATGGTTACTATTACGTTAATACAACCGGTGGAAATAATGCAGATGCGGTATATGTCGTGAAAGACGGTAATCTGTATGCGCAAAAGCAGTTGGTGGATGCGGATTATAAAAATTTTGAAGCACTGTTTAATGCACGGTCGACGGATGTCTTGGCAAATGTGTCTGTGATTGAACCGTCACGGTCAACGTCTTATTTGACTGTGCGTGATATGCCGGCGGCTTTGGCATTGTCAAATATGACGGCGGCGGCAACATATGTTGATTTGATTAATTCTGTGTATGATAAAAATAATTCCGATGTGGTCAGCCAAGGTATGTATGCCAATAATATGTTCGGTGCATACAGTTCAAAAGCGCCAATTATGGTAATGCCGGCCGGTGAATTTAAATATGGGGCGGGTGATGGGCTGTCTTTGAATGCGTTGGATGCAACATTTGAAAACTATGCCCCTGTTATTTATGGTGAAAATTTGGATCATATGTTTATGACCGTTGTGGCGGTTCAACATGCAACCGACAGCAAAGGAAATGGTGGGACCAGTGGTGCAGATTCTATCCAAGATTATGGAAATGGCTTGGCGTCGGGTTTTGGACCGTTATATCTGTCTGCGTGGCGGGATAAAGATGGTGCGGATTATATGTCACGTAAATGTGGAATCGCAGGGGTGGGAATAAATGGAATTGATCCATGGTGCTTTGCCGCCGCCGGCGCAACATCCGAAATGGCCACCGCCAGTGCCGCCGGCGCAGTTGCATCTGTTAAGGCTGCATTTGATTATATGACAAACCCCCAGGTGTTTATGCTGTTGGCGTTGACATCGGATGGATACTTGTTGGGGACAGATGCATCGGGGACGGCATTTAATAATGAAACTTTGGCGGCTTATTTGCAGTCTATGTATTCTTTGCCGCCGGAATATTATGCCGCATCTTTATCTGCAGATGAATATTTAAAGGCATTTGCCGAAGTGTATGGATATGGATTGATTAATTTAGATCGGGCAATGACACCAAATAAAAGAATCTATTTCTTTGATGGTACAAATATCGTGTCTGCAAATGGTAATGCATACTGGCGGGCGGCGACAAATACGGTATTCAGACCATCGGGGGTGTTAAATGTGCGTGGGGCATCGATTCGGGCGCCATTCTATGATGTGGTGGAAAGTGTCGATGGTTCAATGACCATGCCACGTGTATGGAATAATGAATTTACAATGGGGGTTGATGGAAAACGTGGGCTGTATATGGGTGACGTTTTGGGTGAATTACGTACGAATACAGAACATGTGCATAAAACACAAATTGGCCATTTGGGATTTGCAATGTCAATGTCAGACAGTGTGTATGATGATAATATGAATGGTTTGGATACTTTGTCTGTTGATTATGCGTCGGGAAATTGGGCATTTGGGGCCGGATACCAAAGATATTTAACCGATGGTATGTCACGGTTTGCACAAACACATAATCCTGTGTTGGGATTAATGTCAAATGCCGTGGTTGCAGATGCCACATATAATATGGGAAATTGGTCGTTCGGCGCACGTGCTGTTTCAGGTGCAATCACAGATGAAGGATTGTTGGAATATGATCCGGCGATTTCTGATAATTATATGCCTGCAAAATTGGGGTTGATGCAGGGGGCGTCAACGCAAATGGCATGGAATGGTAACCGTGTTGGGGTTCAGGCAACGCTTGGTGTGGCGCACGAAACAGATACTTTGTTGGGGGCGCAGACAGACGGGTTGTTAAGTATGGGTAATGGTGATACGACATACGTGGATGTGGTGGCACGTTGGAATTTGACAGACGTTGTTGGTGTTGTCGGTCGTGCAACGTGGGCGCAAACACACAGCAATCCACATGGAAACTTTATCTTGGGAATGTCAAACATATATTCCAATGCGTTGTCTGTGTCGGCAAATATTGGTGCGTTTGAATTATCTGTGGCCCAACCTTTGGCAATTTATGATGGTGATTTGCAATATGCATATGCAGAATATGATGTTGCAGATATGGGAAATGGCCGATATGAATTAAATGTGGTTGATACACATGTTGCAGATTTGGATTTGTCGGCGGGACGGCGTGAAGTCCGCTTTACCGGTACGTATCGTCACAGTTTTGGTGAATTTACAGATGGTGCAATTGGATTTATTTATCGTGTAAATCCAAATAATACGGATGAATTTGGTAATGAATCGGTGTGGATGATGAAGTTGACACACAGATTGGGTATTTAGTGTATTGGGGGCGGTGGCCCCCGTTTTTCTGTCATCATGCTTGAAAATACAAAAAATGAATGTATTATTGTCTGATAATATAAGAGGTATATAATGAAATTGTCGTGGCAAACAGTTGTCGCATATGTTAAAAATTTGTTCCCAAATAACGCCCCGGTGCGTGCCACAGATAATCCCCAGGCGGATGCCAAAATGATTGCGCATATTGCCGGTGGTGATGTGTTTTATGTTACACAACGTAATGGTGAGAAATATTGGCAATTGTTTGTGGGTAATATTATGGATGTAGAATTGGTACGATATGTATTGCGCAGTAATGGGTTAAATCCAAAGCAGGCAAATGCGGGTATGATGTTTGTTGTGCGTTGTGCAGATGTTAAAAATAATCCAAATGCAATAAAATTTATGGATATGGTTATAAATCATAATGTTGCGGCGCATGAACATGATATGGTGGCCGGACGCGCCCAGTATATTCGTAATTTAATGGCGACGCAGAAAACAAAATAAAATCGGCATTATGCCGATTTTATTTTTTAAAATATTTTGATTTTTGTGACTTTGATACTGTGTACATGGTGTCAAATTTTGTGTCTGCCGCAGATTGTGTTGTGGGGGCGGTGGCAGATGGATTTTGATAATCGGCACCATTTAACACAATTATATAGTCGGGGGTTAATTTTGTTCCACAGTCCAAGAAATATTTTGATGTGTCAAAATATTTGCCATAACAACGACCATTTTCAACCGCAACGTATCCATATTCTGCCAATTGTTTACAGGTTGGTTGGGTGCCGTATGTGATTTCACCGTTATCTAAAACTTCATCCGGGTTGTCCAGGATGCCGGGACACCATACATTTACATATGTGCCGTTAACCGATGCGATTGTACCGTTTTCGGCCGTTTTGCGACGTCCAAAGCATTCGTTGGTTGCAGACAACAGGTTAACATCGAAATCAGAGACAATGTTTTTGCCCGATGCAATATCTTTGCGACCCATTGGAGTGTTTTTGTCCGTGGATGGTTTCATTGCATCTGCACAAATTATTTTCATGCCCCAACATTTGGCATCGTCGTCCCACATTTCGGGTTCAAAGCCCGCACCCATTCCACGATAGCAGTCCGATGGATTTAAGCGACATACCGTTGGTTGTTCCCACCATGGTGTGGCACCGTGGGCGCAATTAAAGGAAATTAAAAATGTGCCAAAGAAAAGAATAAATTTTTTCATGCTATAGCCTTGTTTGTTTAATTTTATCAGATTTTTGTATTCCCTGCAAGTGTCAGGTGTTTTTGTCCGTTTGTTGTTCTGTGTTGCCATCATTTGATGCGTCGTTGCCTGATGCAGTTTTGTTGTTGTTTGACGAGCCGCTGTTTGATGGGGTGGATGGCTTGCTGCAATATCCCCAATCTGTGTGTGCGGACGTTTGTTCGTAAAACAGTGTGTATTTTTTATCGGTGTCTGTGTCAGACGGTGGGGTGCTGACCCAAATTCCGCCCAGACGTTGGCATTCTTTGGACAGTTCTTGGGCCATTTTAACACGTGTGGCATCCATTACTTTATTGACGTCTTGTAATACAGTTGCGGGCAGGTCTTTCCCAGATTCACTGGGGCGGACACATACCTGCAGTGCATATTTGGACAATTTTTGATACAAACTGCCAACATAATCTGCGCCACCGCATTGGTTTTGTGGTGTTGCTGTTGCTTCGGAGTCTTTTGGTCCGTCGGTTCCGCCAGCGCATGTTTGTCCGTACGGGCATGGTTCGCATGTGTTGCCAGGTTGTGCGGTGGCATTATGTTTACCATCGACAGATAGATAGTAACCTTTGGCACAACTGTTATACTGAAGTATGTCTACTTGACATGTGTAATCGTTAATTGTTATTGGGATGTTGTGGGTGCTGGTAGAGCTGCCATATATGGTACCGGTTTGTGTTAACAATATGCATTCAATGTTTGTTGAATATTCGTGTTGACCCGGGGCGTATGTGCGGCATCCGTACGGTGATGCGTGCAGTGTGTCGTTGCTGGGGACGGCGCACAGGTCTGTGGCGTATGATGTCAAGGCTTCAACACATTGTTGGCCAATTTGTTGGTTGGTTATATTGCGCATTGTCGCCAACAGTTCTGTTAATCCGTCTGTGCCACCACCGTACAGGTTGCTGCATGCGTCCAATTTTTCTTGGCATAATTGTTCAGACAGTTCCAATCGGGCCCCCAGCAACAGTTTTTCATCCGTGTTCGAGAAATCTTTCAAAGATTGATTTTTTTCGTCATAACATTTATTTACCACCTCTAAACATTCGTTTTTAACGGTGCGAATGCGTTCTTGTTGACCTTGATAGATTTCAGTGATGGCTTGACGCATAAATTCATCCCATACAATGTCCGAAATATCCCGGCATGTATCCAGGCCACGTTCGGCAAAAATTCGTTTGTCAGACAGGGTGGCAACCAATAAACGATTTGTTTCGTTGGTTAAAATGTCGCCAGACAGTGAGATTTGATATCCCAACTGATAAAATTCGGGGCTGTATATCGGTTCACCCGTGGTTATGTTCAAATATAATCCCGTTATGTCCAAACAATGAATATAATCTTTGCCGCATGCGGTGTCGGCGGTGATATCTTGTCGAACTTGGGCGATGCATTTGTGGATATCTGATGAATTATGGTTGTTATAGTTGTCCAAACGGACCGATTGTAATTCTTTGCCGGCAATGCGAATCGTCGCATTTGCATTATCTTTGTCGGCATCCAGTGCGCTTAATAATATATTGCAATCATTTTCAATGTACATACCATATGCAGATGTGACCATCGTTTGAATGGCCGGGGTTGGACATTTATCAATTACCATTTGGGCGCATTGGGCATGAACGGCGTTGTATAACGCTTCACCCGTCAGGTTGGAAATATTGGCGCCCGCCATTAATCCGGTGGTTGACCAAATAGTGTCAATGTTCCCGGCGATGTCCAATGTGCCTTGGGTGGACAAAGATTGCTTTTTTGTTTTTGATAATATTGCACTGATTCCCGACAGTTCGGATGCAGCGGCAGATGAATCTTTCATAAAACTTTGTTGGTTTTCGCCGGCGGTGCCTTTGACCATGGCTTGGACTTCGGCGGCAGATTTATCCACAACGGTTAATTGTAAATCACGAAAGTCTTGTAATTGATTGGCTGTATTACCCAATGCGCGTTCACGTTTTTTTACCTCTTCAATTTTTGATGAACATGCGCACCGACGATATTTGTCATCCAATGTGCCACAAAATTGATCCATGCATGTAAAGTATGCGTCACGACAATCGTTGTACCCCGTGCCAAATGTTTCCGATGGGGCGGGGGTTAGTGTTAATGCACGTGCGGTATTGCGTTTGTTTGTGGTGACGGTGGGCGTGGCCATGCGTGCAGTAATTGTTTTGCGTGATGGTGATGCGGTGCGTGCGGTTGTTGCGGTGCGTGCGTTTGTTGCAGTGCGTGCCGATGTAGTATTGCGAATGCGGCCGGTGTCGGTGCGTGGGGTAATAGATGATCGTTGAACCGTGTTCGGTGTTGTGGCGGTGCGGGAAATCGTTTTTTCATTGCGTTCAGCGGCGTTGGCACCACCAACACCGACGATTAACGCCATAATGAAAAATATCAACCTTTCCATATTATAGAGTGTATGATATCAAATTATTGGAATCTTAACAAATAAAAAACCGCATGGTGTGCGGTTTTTTTAATTTGCGTTTTCTGTTGTTGGTCGATTGCGTTCAACAAAGGTTATGCGTCCTTTGTCCAAATCATAGGGTGTCATTTCAACACGGACACGTTCGCCAACGTTGACCCATATGCGTGCTTTACGCATTTTACCACATACAGTTGCCAAAATTTCATGCCCGTTTTCCAATTTGACACGGAACATTGTGTTTGGCAATTTGTCTTCAACGGTACCAGAAAAAACTATAACATCATCTTTTGCCATGTTTTATATTCTCTTGATTTCTTTTGCTTTTTCGGGGTCAATGTTATGATATTTGTAAAAAAAAATCAAGTTATTTTTATGTGCTTGCACTGGATTCAAAGTTTTGATAAAATGTAACACAAGGATTTTATATGTAGGTGGTGTACATGATATTAAAAATATTTGCAACTGTATTGGCTTTGGTACCGGGAATTGCATTTGGTGTTGAACGCACCGATGCTGCACGTATCAGTGTTCAACGTGTTTCGATGGCGGGTGTTCGGGGGCCGAATATAGCCAAAGATTTACATGTTTCGTCGGGGGTAAAGGATTCTGCGGGCGGTAATGTTGGTGGCGATAACACCGGTGGCGGTAATGGCGGTGGTGATGATAATTCTGGCGATAATGATGCCGGTGGCAATACAGGTGGCGATAACACCGGTGGCGGTAATGGCGGTGGTGATGATAATTCTGGCGATAATGATGCCGGTGGCAATACAGGTGGCGATAACACCGGTGGTGGTGATGGCGATAATGGCGATAATAATGCCGGTGGCGGTAATAATTCCGGTGGCGAAGGTGTCGGCGGTTTGTGTAATCGGGATGAATATCGTGCGTGTATGGATGAATTTTGCATGACCGATGAAAGCCAGGGTGGACGCTGTTCGTGTTCGGATAATATTTATGCAGCAGATTCAATTGTGGCAGAAATTCAGGAGATTCAGGCCAAAGCAGATAAAATGTATACCGAACAGGTAGAGCGTGAGAAGTTAGGGGCAACGGCCGATTATATATTTGAATCAACAGAATCTGGGGAAGTTCAAAAAACATCGTTCAGTACGAATTCGCTGTTGGCAGATATTTTCAGTACGGATTCTGTCTTCTCGGAAGAAGATGTCGATATGGGTGCGGGCGATTTGGGCAGTGATAGCATCTTGGGGGCGGTTCTGTATAACAATGCGCACGAATATTGTGCCAGTATGTATTTGGGTGCATGTGCGGATGTGGTGAAAAATGCAGAAACGATGTTGTATTCTCGTTCAATTACGGCGGATTGTAAAGCGTATGATGCGTATTTGGCGGATCAAAAACGTAACGCCGAAGCCAATGTGAAGACTGCCGAGGCCGCAGTACGTGCGGCACGTTTGTCGGTGTTTGGTTCTACGAATAAATATAATCGTGGTGAATGTTTGTTGGCATATCGGTCTTGTATCGCAGACAAGGGTGGGTGCGGAACGCATTTTGAAAATTGTTTAAGTGATTCGTTGTTGACCCGTCGTGCCAATGCATGTGAAGATATTTTGAATCAGTGTGTCGCAGTGCGCAGTGATGTTGAAAAAGATTGGAAAGAAGAAAAAGAATTGGTGTTGAATGATGCCGCAAAATTTGCATCACGTAATGCGCGTCAGATGTGTTTGGCAAATATGCAGGCATGTTTGGAAGACAATTGTTCAATTGCCACAAATACGGATTGTTTGGGTGATGTTAATGTGGCGTTAAAGATTTGTCCAATCAGTGAAATTTGTGTTGTGCAATTGCCGGGTGCGTCAGATTCTGTAAAAATCAGTGGTTTCTGGGGTGGGGCATCGGATTCAGAATTTGAAAATACACTGCGTGTGCCAATTCAGAATAAATTAAAGTATTTGCGTACCAAATTCTGTCAGAATGATGTCGCGCAATGCTTGCAGGAAAAATGTGGGGCAGATTTTTCGGCGCCAGAATGTCTTGGAAAGCGTTCTTCGGCATTGGTTGCGATGTGTCCGCAGGCTTCGATTTTGTCTTGTAATGGTGTCAGTGGTGCAGATTTTGAATTGTTGGTCAGTGCCGCAACATTGAAAATGGACTATCAGATTATGCAGGGTTGTGTTAATCATTTTGCCGATCAGTTGGGCCGTGTTTGTGGAACGGATATGGCGTGTTTGCCATCGGATGATGTCGTGATGGGCATGACCGAGGTTCCAGAAGATATGGCTCAGGCCCGTCGGGACTTAATCAGTCGTACACAAAAAAGTGTTGATAGTTTCTTTAAGGATTTCGAAGGCGACAAAACAATTGCGGCATGTGCGTCCTTGGATGGGGCGTTGGGCGATAAAATCTTTAATACCGCACGCATGATTGCCCAGGTGGGTGCAGAAAACCGTGCTTTGCGTTTGTTGGAAGATAAAATTGTCGAATTGTCACGTAAACAAGATTTGGCCAAAGCCGAAGAAAACTGCTATAAAACATTTGCGGTCGAAACACCGGATGAAACAGAAAAGAATTACAGTTATATTCGCAGTGTCGTTTTTGAACCGGATTTGCGTAACTGTCACGTATGTCGTATGCAGCATGTGTGTGAAGAAGGTGGCGAATCAAAAGCAACGTCGGCATTAAAAGCGGCAGCGGGTGGTTTGGCCGGTGGTGCATCCATGGGAACAATGGTCAGCCCAGGTTGGGGTACCGCAATTGGTGGTGTAATCGGGGCGGTTGGTGCCGGCGCTGTCACAGCAGCCACCTTTGAGGGTAAAAAGGATTTCTGTACAGAAATCGAAAGCTGCGAAGACGTGAATATGTAATCTGAGTTATAGGGGGAGAGGGGATGATCCGAACGATGATGCGCTTTATGTGTCTGGGGGCAGTGTTATCTGTGGTTATGGCAGATGGTGCGGCGGCGGCTGTGGCCAAAAAAGGTGCCAGACAATCCGCAATTCAAAAAGGTACAACCGTTCGGGTTAAAACAGATGCATCTGCTGTATATGATCAAGAATGTTTTGATGCGTACTTTGGATGTATGGATCAATTTTGTATTTCTGATAATGAAAGTGGTGGCAGTTGTGTTTGCAGTGATTCATATGATGTCTATGAGCAGCAATTAAATGCAATCAAAGAAACTTTAATCGAAGCAGAACGTATTTCGACCGTTGAAGTCGAAAAAGTTAAAGCAGGGGCGGATGCGGATATTATTTTTACAGGTCAACGCCAATACGATAAGGATGGTAATATATTAAGTGTGGATGAAGTTAATGGCAAAAAATCAGTAGGTTTGTTGGCTTTGTGGGACGATGTCGAAGAAGAGGAAGAAGAAGAGGACCCGTTTTTGGTTGATGATGCTTTGTTGGGATTGACGGGTGATGAATTACATGCGTCGGCCCGGGATGTGTGTAAGGCGCAACTGCCACAAAAGTGTTCAGAAGATGCAGATTTTTTAATGAGTATGTATGCACGTCAAATTGTGTCCGATTGTAAAGGTTTGGAAAACAGTTTGGTGCAAAAAAAAGCCGAAGCTGATTTGGCTTTGGCCCAGGCGGAATCCGCAGTTCGCGCCGCATTACAGGAAAGTTTGGCAGAATCAAATAAATACACTTTGGGCGAATGTATGGTTGAATTTAAAAAGTGTATGCGTGGTGCTGATGCGTGTGGGTCTGATTGGGAAAATTGTGTCGGACAGATTGCCAGTGAAAATATGCAGAAAACTTCGTCCAGTGTGAAACATTCTTATTCCAGGGGTGGATATAATATCACTGCTTCAACAATGGATGCATTAGAGGCCAAGCGTCCTATTTGTGAACGTGTTTTGTCCAGCTGTGTTGTTGTGCGGGATCAGGTGTGGCCGTCTTTCTTGAAAGAAGTTGCGCCAACGATTCAATTGGCCGAATCGCATATTGAATCACGTTTTCGTCAGTCGTGCTTGAACACTATTTCAGATTGTATTCATACCGCATGTAAAGATGATATCGCCGGAAAAGGTGTTGCAACAATGGATGCATGTTTGGCATATCCGGATATGGCACGCAGTTTCTGTAAAGTGGAAATTGATCCATGCGAACGTATGGAACCATTAATTTGGAACTATGTGACGGACAAATTGGCCGCAATGCGTGTTGATGCCTGTACCCAAGAGGTTAAAGATTGCTTTACGGATGAAAACAGATGTGGTGAAAATTTCCAAAACTGTATCGGTATGGATTTCGAATATATTCACGATATTTGCCCGCTTGACAGCTTGGTTGTATGTAAACAGGGAAATGCAGACTTTAATATGGATGATTTGGACAGTATGCTGATGGGATTGTATCTGAATATTGATAGCGCTTTGGCCGCCCAATGTCAGGAAATCGTGGATAACAAAATGATGGAAATTTGTGGCAGCACAACAGATTGTAATAAATTTGCCGCAGATGATACCATCGGTACCGGATCACTGCGTTCACAAAAAGTCGGTACAACGTATCGTGTGACGGGGATGATTTCTTTTGGTTCCATTAAAATGGGTGGGGTCAATAATATTGATGATAAAGACAGCAGTGTATCTGTTTTGGGCCCCGGTGAAATTGATGTGAAAGAATATCTGAAAAAAATTACCGAGGAAAATAAAGCCCATCCAAATGCAGCCGATATTATTGCAACAATTGAAGAAGAACTGAATAATATCGCGGGAACCATTAATCGCACAATTGATATGATTGAACAGGATACTGAAATTCAACACTGTGTTAATGGGCGCAGTTTGGAACAGATTACGGGTAAAAAAGGTGCAAAGACAACGGGGCGTTTCCCAAATCTGTTGAATCAAGTTAAAATGCAAATCGCAGTGGCGGCTTTGCGCAAGGCCCAGGATAACTATAATGCGAAATGGAATGAAATGGTGGGGCAGGCTTCAAAAGACGCATCAGCAGATTTAGCACAGTACATGTGTCATAAGATGGCGGAAAACAGTGCGACAACTTTGACCAGTCCAACTGTTGATTTGGCGCCACCATATGCAATCAGTTATGAAGTGGGAAGCGGTTTAAATGCAACTGATTTGACGGCAGGTGGACACGCATTGACAGATTTGGGCAAGGTGACATATAAAAATGATGGATATTTGGGCAAGTCCAGTGGTGATTTCAGTGCAGGTACCAAAGAAACAACGGCGGTCTTTAACCGTGATACCAGAATTTGTCATGTCTGCACAACGATTGTCACACAATCATGCAAAACCAAGGGCAGTAAATCGTGGTTCCATAATAACAGGAATACACAATGCAATACTGCCGAGCCAATAGAAAAATGTGAAGATATTCAAATGTAAATAACGGGGCATTGCCCCGTTTTTCTTTTAGTAAGAAAAACCTAGACAATCATGTGTATCTATCTGTTATAATAATTTACAGATTAATAAGCAAAAGGAGTTAAAATGAAAAAAATGTCTTGCTTGGCGTTGGCATCTGTGTTGTTTGCCGGTGCCGCATCTGCAGAATTCGTAGAAGGTGTTCAAACCGTGACGACGGGGCCGGGTGGATTCATCGAAAATGATAATGTTATCGTGACCGTCAAACAGGCCAAAGAAATGCGTGATGAAGTGCCGGTTGTGATTGAAGGATTTATCATTAAACGTGTCGGTGATGAAGAATATCTGTTCGAAGATGTGACGGATTCAATTGTTGTTGAAATAGATGACGATGATTGGCGTGGTCAAAACATTGCACCAACGGACAAGGTCAGATTGCGTGGCGATGTTGATAAAGGTTTGTTCACAACCGAAGTCGAAGTAGATTATGTTGAAAAAATTTAATCTGAACCGCCCATTGGGCGGTTTTTTATGGCGCCGATTTATTTAAATTGGCATAATCGTGGCGTGAAATTGGAATCAGATGGAATTTTAATCGGATTGCGCCCTTTTAATGACAGGGATGTTGTTGCACGTATATTTACACGTAATCATGGATTGGTTGCTGGCGTGATGCGGGGTGGGGCGGTGGCAAAAAAAAATCGACCTTTGGTTGGGCAGTGTGGTAATGCGGTGTGGAATGCCAGATTGGATTCTATGTTGGGAACATTTCATTGGGATGTGGAAAAAAATTTATCTGTGCCGATAATGGGAAATGTGGCGTCATTAAACTTTATGAATGCGGCATTTGATTTGTTGGGGGGATTGTTGCCGGAACGGGAATGTTTTATGCAACTGTATGATGATACGTTGGATATGTTGTGTAATTTGACGCATGATGCAGAAAATGTTTATTTACAGTGGGAGATTGCATTACTGCGGGAATTGGGGTATGCGTTGGATTTGTCGTGCTGTTCGGGGTGTGGGGCAACCGATGGTTTGAATTATTTGTCGCCACGGACGGGGCGGGCGGTTTGCGATGTGTGCGCCGCACCTTATATTGATAAGTTGTACAGGTTGCCTGTAAATTTAAATACAACATTGCGTTTTGTCGAAAGTGTCTGTCTGCAACAGGGAACAGAGGTTCCCATGATGCGAAAAATGTTAAAAAAATTGTAAATTTTTATATTTATTCCTTGCACTTTTTTTTTGCGTTTGCTATTGTGTGGCTGTTCAACATACAAAGGAGAAAATCATGACTTGGACAATCTTGGTATTGGTATTGGCTGTTGCTTTGTTCATGTTTGGTGGCGTTATGTTTAAACAGGATGCCAAAAAAACATCTGGTGGTGCAAAGTTTGCCAAAAAGGCAGTTAAATTGGTTTCTGTCTTGTTAATTGCAGGCTGTGTTTGCCGTCTGTATACACCATATTACCTGACATCTGTTAACCCTGTTATCTTGCAAGAAATGGTTGATGGCATGCAGGCAAAACAAAATGAAGAAAAAAACAAGGCTATCCGTAAATATGTTCGCAGCAATGCGGATGTTATGATGGCGGATGCCCCAGTCTTGGGTAACCCAGAAGCAAAGAAAACAATCTATGTTTGGTCGGCTGCTTCTTGTGGCTATTGCCGTCGTGTTCATGGCGAATTGACAGATGTTTTGGCAAATCGTGATGATGTGAAAGTTGTTATTAAAAACTTCTCTATCCATGGTGTAAATTCTGATGCACCGGCACGTGCAATGATTGCTGCAAAAATCCAAGACAATGCAAAAGCTGCAAAATTGGTTGATATGATCTTTACCCGTGAATATCGTCCATCTGAAAATATCCAGGATCCAAAGAAATTGGGTGCCGCAATTGAAAAGAACGTCTTGAAATTTGCAGAAGAAGCAGGTTTGGATGTAGAACAGTTGAAAAAAGATATGAATGGCGAAGTTGTTGCACGTGAATTGGCAAACGTTCGTGATTTGGCACAACAGTTCGAAATCACAGGTACACCATTCTTGATTATCGGCGAAGAAGCATTCCCAGGTGCAATCCCAGCCGCACGTATCAATGAAGCTTTGGATAAATAATATTTGTCCGAATTTAAAAATCCCCCGTTTGGGGGATTTTTTGTTTGATATTTGGAAATCTGTGTTTTATATTTTTTGCCCGGTTGTATCATAAATTTGCGAATTGCTTTATTATGTGGTATAATTCGTCAGACAGTTAACATAAGGATTTGTATTATGGCTTTGATACCAATGGTTATCGAGGAATCACCACGTGGTGAACGCTCGTTCGATATTTATTCGCGTCTGTTGCGTGATCGTATTATTGTTGTTGGTGGGGAAATTGAACCAACAATGGCAAACAGTATCGTGGCACAGTTGTTGTTCTTGGAATCTGAAAATCCAAATGCGGATATTTCTATGTATATTAATTCGCCCGGTGGTGATGTGTCTGCGGGGTGGGCAATTATGGATACAATGCAGTATATCAAGGCACCCGTATCAACAATCGGTATGGGGTTGGTGGCATCTATGGGTTCGGTTTTGTTGGCCGCAGGTGAAAAAGGCAAACGATTTGCATTGCCAAATACCAGCATTATGATTCATCAGCCTTTGGGTGGTTTCCAAGGCCAGGTCACAGATGTCGAAATTCGGGTAAAGAAAATGCAACGTACAAAACAGACTTTGATTAAGCAAATGTCCGAATTTACAGGCCGTAAAGAAAAAGAACTGTTCGATGCGATGGAACGTGATAATTGGATGGATCCGGGCGAAGCAAAAAAATTCGGATTGATTGATGGGATTTTGGAACGTAAATAATTCTGACAGGATTTGAGAGATGAGTGACGATAAAACACCAAAAACAGAAAATAATAATCAGCAGTTTTGCAGTTTCTGTGGAAAAGCGGTTTATGAAGTAAAAAAGTTGGTCAGTGGTCGTAATGTCTGTATCTGCGACGAATGTATAAATCTGTGTAATGATATTATGGCAGATGATAATCGACGCGAAATCAGTAAAGATGTTGCAAAATTGCCAACGCCATCACAAATCTATAATTTCTTGAATGAATATATTATCGGGCAAGAGACAGCGAAACGCACATTGGCGGTGGCGGTTTATAATCATTTTAAACGTCATACGGTGGCGGCAACGACAGATGTGGAAATTCAAAAATCAAATGTGTTGCTGATTGGGTCAACCGGTACGGGAAAAACTTTGTTCGCACAGACATTGGCACGGATTTTGGATGTGCCGTTCGCAATTGCGGATGCAACCACGTTGACCGAAGCGGGGTATGTCGGTGATGATGTGGAAAGTGTTTTGACACGTTTATTGCAAAATGCAAATTTTGATGTTGAACGTGCCAGTCGTGGTATTATCTATATAGACGAAATAGATAAAATTTCCCGTAAATCGGAAAATCCTTCTTTGACACGTGATGTGTCGGGCGAAGGGGTGCAGCAGGCGTTGTTAAAACTGATTGAAGGTACGGTGGCAAATGTGCCGGCCGGTGGGGCGGGGCGTAAACATCCCGGTGAAGCAACCGTTCAATTAGATACCAGCAAGATTTTATTTATCTGTGGCGGGGCGTTTGATGGATTAAATAAAATTATCGGCAACAGAACATCTGAACGTCGTGGAATTGGCTTTGGCGCACATGTTGAATCAAAAGAGGAACGTAATGCTAAAAACTTCTTGAAAGATGTTGAACCCGAAGATTTGGTTAAATTTGGCATTATACCGGAATTGATTGGTCGTTTGCCGGTGATTACCACTTTACAGGAATTAGATGAAGATGCATTGGTCAAGATTTTGACAGAACCCAAGAACGCAGTTGTAAAACAGTTTACGGCAATGTTGGGTATGGATGATGTAAAATTAACCATTACAGATGATGGTTTGCGTGCAATTGCAAAAATGGCTGTGGCACGTAAAACCGGGGCGCGTGGTTTGCGCAGTATCTTGGAACGGGTATTGATGCAGCCAATGTTTGATGCGCCCGATAAAGAGGATTTGGCGGAAATTGTAATCGATGCAGATGTTGTTGATGGTAAAAAAGATCCTGTAGAGATTTTAAAGGAAAATAAAAAAGCCGCTTAAAAAAAATAAAGCCCGCATTTGCGGGTCTTTTAATGTATGTGCAGATGTAATATCACACTGACCACAAACAGAATTGTTATGATGGACAGTATTATTTTTTGTGTCCTGTGGCCGGTTGGTTTGTGGCATGTGTCGCATGTGCATTTGCAATCCCGCATTACCAATAACCATGAAACAACCAGCATTATGCCCGAAAATATGAATAACCATGGCTCTATCCAATGGGGCAACAGGTGAAAGTGGGCGGCGTCGGGCGCAACCAAACCAATAATGGCCAATACCATGGGCAGTCCACAACAAAATATATGTGGCGCAATTGATGCAATAATTCCAATTTTGACAGCACGATTCTTCATGTTTATCCTTTTTAAGCGTGGGTTGATTATAAACTTTTTTTTGTGTTTGTAAAATATTTATATTGTTGACATTGTGTGTTTTTGTGTTAATTTGGGTGTGCTATGAAAAAAAGTAAAGATTTATATATTTCGCCGTCTTATTCGTTCCAAGATAATGCACCTGTTTATCTGTTCACAAATGAAAATGTGGCCGATGAAATTCGTGTGTTGGGTGATATTTATGGTGGTCGGGTGTTGTCGGTTGGCGCATCGGGTGACCATGCGTTTGCGGCATATATGGCGGGGGCGGCACATGTCGATACATTTGATATAAATTCTTTGCAACAGGCCGTCACGGATTTAAAGACAACATTGATTCACCATGTGTCGTATGAAAATTTTATGGATTTCTTTTTTGATACCAAAAATTTTTTCAATCCACGTATATTAATGCAACGTGATATAAAAATCCCCAATACTGTTAAGGTGTTGTTGGGTGAATACGAACGGCGTGGAAATGCGGTGTTTAAGTATGAAGCCGGACAAAATGCGGCATATCTGACCAATCATATCCCGTATTTGGTAAACAAGCATGCGTATATGCAACTGCGCAGTGTTTTGCCAAAACAAATCGGGTTTACGCACTGTGACATGCGTGATATTCAATCGCCTTTGTCCAAAGGGCCGGGGATGTTTTCGGACAATAAATACGATGTTATACTGTTGTCGAATATTTATGATTATGTGGTGCCGTCTGAAAATATGATTTCACAGACGGATAATATGAAATTTTTCTATGATGAATTTTTATTGCCTATGTCACGGCGGCTGTTGACACGCAATGGTGGACGTATCGCATTTAGATATCTGTGGGGGTCGTCACCGTCGGCATGGTCGAATTATATACAATGGGTTGAAAATGAAATGTTGGGCAATTGTGCCAGAACGATCCGTAAACACAGTGTTCATGTGCGTTCGTTCCCATCAAATCAAAAAGGATGTGCGTGGGACAGTGTTTTGTTTTTAAAACAACGATAATATATCATGGCATCCCCAGCAGGACTTGAACCTGCATCTAATTCTTAGGAGGAACTTGTTCTATCCTGTTGAACTATGGGGACGGAATGAGTGTAATTTTAAGCCAAAACATAAAAAAAATCAATGTTTTTTCTTTGGGCACACCTTGACAAAAATGTATTTAGGTGTTATTTATGTGCGAGAGGTGGCAAAAATGGCTAAAAGTACAGATTTTTATGAAGCAACAATTGAGCAAAATGAGCAGGTATCGGTGATATACGTCGATTTATTTGATCTGCCCTATGATAAGTTTGATGCGCAAAATCCGCTGTGCATATCAGACGATGTTCGTTTGGGTAAAGCAAAGGGACGTGCGTTGCCGAATTTGGCCGATGTGGCAATTATGGGTGATTTTGAATTGTCGCGTGATTTTCCGATTGGTGCAGATACGGTATTGCCTGCGTTTTTCAAGAGATTAGTTTGTAAATATTCTATTAATGATTTGGGGGCGTTGATTGATAAGTTGCCCGAAGGCTTTTTTGAAAATAAACAACCAACCGTTGTGGTCAGACCTGCAATATTGAACAATATTAAAAGAAATCAAGACAACGCATTGGTTGCAGCCAAAGAATTTATGCGGCATTATCCAGAGGTATGTGTGACGGATGGAAAACAGACTTTGGTTGATGTGATGCAAGCTCTGACTTTGGCCAATGCTGCACAGAGTATTGAGAAACAACCCGCCAAACAAGAACAAACTGTAAAGACAAATGATGTCAAGACAGATGAATGGTTGGATTCTGATGATTTGTTGGCGCTGTGTAAACAGAATGCACCAGAATTGGTGGTTTGTACAGATGCAGAAATATCCAGATATTTGAAAATGGCCCGATCAGCCAAAGCGGATTTAAAGCTGGAAAAGAAAAAATTAATACGTGCCGATGCCGCATTGGTTGTTTGTGTTCATGTTAATGATGCGGATAAAGTCATAGAGTTTGTGCGTCAAAGTTTTGTGAATGACGAAGCCAGAAAACAAAAAAAGTTGAAGGCGACCACACAAACAGTGGAAAAAAATCAACAGCAGAAAGAAGCAACAAAAACGGTAAAACGATATTTCTTTAAAGACGTAGAAGTAAAGCCTGCAAATATATATAAATATATAGATAAAAAAGTCTGGAAAGAGATTACGAGTAAAGCAGGTGATGATAAAAATGCTTTGTTGCGCATATTGCAGGATGTTGAAGAGCTGAATATCATTGTTAATAACCAGATGGGATTGAAAAAAGAAGATCCTTATCCGTTGATTAAGAATGGGGAAGTATGCGTTTCGTCAACGATTAAATTTAAAAATGGACGTTGTGGCGCCCAAGGTTTTGGGACGTTGGATGACAGGGCGCGTATTGTCTGGGCGACTTGTGGAAATATTATTGTGGGAACTAAGTTTTTTGCAGAACACGAAGGTAAAAAACGTATGCAGTATGATAATTATTTGTCAGATATAGACTTAGATGTATCACAATTAGATTTGACGGAGTATTTAAGTGTTACAGCGTTGATTCGTACTTTGTCGGATGGACGTGGTGGGCCAGGCGGTGGCGCCACCGGACAGCAATTGGATGAAAAAACACCTGGTGATGATGTGGCGACGGTTGCGGATGCGACGGAAAATGTTGCCGAAGAAGTTGCGTCTGTTGCGGATGCCGTTGTGACAGATGCGGCTGATACAGCGGCGGTGCGTGTAGAGACAAAACATGTTGCAATCAAAAGCAAAAGGCCACGCATTTCGCGGGTGGAATTGGTTGGACCACGTGCAAAGTCACAAAAATTAGAGGTGAAAAAAAGCGAGGCATGCGCAGAAAATGTTGATGAACATTTGTCGACAGACAAAAAAGCGTATGTGGCCCAAGAAATTAAGCAGCGTGATACGGTGTGCTGGAGACCCCTGTATCATTTGAGTCATGCATATACTGTTGCTTTGAATTGTTTGTATGGTCAACGTAAACTGTTGTTGCAACAAATGATGTCGGAATCTGGCGCAAAAAAATTATTGGAATTGAATCGTGCTTTGCAATCTGTGTTAATAAAAACGGCAGAATATGAAAAAGTAATTGATGAAATCCAGCAGATTAATCAGCGGTTGCACACATTGCAAAATAATATTGAACATACAAAATAATTGCGGTTCTGGTGTTGACGGGCTGGGGACAGCCCGTTGTTTTTGTTGGGATGCCAAGGCAAGTCCAAAGTCCAAGATTTCCAATAGTGGTCGGCCTGTTGATTTGGTCCGCCTGCATCACACATCGCCTCACATAGCATTTTATGTTTTGGTACATAGAGTGGACTTACCGACGAAATATTGACTTTGTTAATTCTTGCTGTACTATTAACGAAACATAAAAGGTTTATAATGGTACGCGAAGAATATCTAAATCCTGAATATATGTATAAATGCATTAACACATTGTGTCGTGCGGATAATTGGGTTTTATCAGATTTTCAGTTTGGACGTTTAGAGTATAAAGATTTTAATCAGCCGATTTTAATGCGCAACAACCACACCTATAACATGGTGTATAAATGCGACCTGTACAGATTGCCCAAGGGGAGCATAAATTATGGTAAACAATGGTTTTGTAATGGACAACCTGATAATGTTGAATTGAACATTGACGACGCAGAATCTAAGTTAGAGAAAAAAATCGTATATTTTGATATTCGTAATGAATGTTTTTCAGAACACGACGATAACATAGAATCTTTTAACGCATATCCTGCTTTTTTCAATATGGATAGCCAGGTGTATTATGCCATTTATAATCAACCACGTGTTATGAAACATCATTACAGCAATGCACGTAATATGAACAACTTGTCCCGGTATATGCAGGCAATGAATGCCACACCCCAGAATATATTTACTTTTAATGAATTGATGTATAACATGCCTGGCAACAAATCGCATCGTGTTATTGATACGTTTTCTGGATACTATCGTGGCAACTATTATTTTAAAACCCAGGAACAGGCAAACCGGGCGGTTGCAGATGCCGTAACGGGCAATCATGATTGTGAAAATTATAAGAAATTAAAACCTTGTTGGCACGATTGGAAAGAGATAGATAGCTTTAAATTGCCATTGCATGCGGATAATATTCCATATTTTTACACAAACAATGTTCTGGAATTAACCTTGCCCATTGCCGAAGCGGTCAGTAATCTTGCCCATAATGTTTATGAAAGTTTAACGCATGTCAATTATGCTATATCCATGCTGGAACGTGCCACACAGCGATTAATGATAGAATCATTGTGTTCTATATATCATCGTACCACACGTGGACGCCGGGGTTCTGACGAAACTTGGCAATGGCTTCAGGGCTCATCATTGCCATGGACGACAGTGATGGCAAAATTTCCACCCTTGATTGCTCCCGAAATGCATGCAGAAGATGCATATAATTCCCATATTGATTCACTTAATAATGCACAAAAATGTATGTCTGTTGATTTGAAACGGTTGGGGGATTTGTGCAAAAAAATTGATAAATTACAAACTGCATCTCCGTCACTGGACAGGATGTTGGAAATATCGAACGGGCTTAAATTGCTTGATGCTGAATGTGCCGCGGCCGAATTAAGCGCTGTTCAAGAAAAAGCAAAGAAAACAACACGTCGTAAAACCAGATAATACCCCGCCCGGGTGGCACGCCAAGCACAAAAACCAACAGGGCAAAGAAATCCAAACAAAAAAATGCACCGTTTGGTGCGTTCTTAAACTGGTGCCGGTTGTTGGGATGCCAAGGCAAGTCCAAAGTCCAAGATTTCCAATAGTGGTCGGCCTGTTGATTTGGTCCGCCTGCATCACACATCGCCTAACATAGCATTTTGATAAAAGATGTGATAAAATACATGGGATAATAAAAGGAAAATGTATGATAAATCCGATAAAAAAATTACCCAAAATAATAAAAACAGAACGTCTGGAAATGCGTCAGTTGGATGTTACGCCTGACAACGCAAAAATTGTGTTTGAAGCGGTAAAGAATGAAAATCCAGCGGACTTTTATTATAATCAAATTTGTAATAACAGCGCAGTTCCATCCAACGCAGACGAAATTCTGAAACAAATGCAAATTGAATATCAATGGGCGTCCGATAATGGTATAAACTTGTACATATTTCACAACGGAAAACTAATTGGGTATCGCCGGTTATTCTTTCATGATGATGCAACAAAAACTTTACAGATGGCGACGGTTTGGTTGGTTCGTTCGGCATGGGGACATGGTTTTGCACGCGAAACATCAGATGCGATAGAGAAAATTGCTTTTGAAACACTGGGGGCAAATCGTATCACACGCCAATGCAGTGCCGATAATGTGCGCAGTGCAAATTCAATTCGTTCGTCTGGCTTTCATCTGGACGGTATTGCACGCCAGGGCGGTGTATACCCAGACAATAAGCTGTATGACAACATGATATGGTCAAAACTGAAATCAGAATACAACAAATAAACACCGCCCATTTGGGCGGTTTGTTATCTCTCGGATGTCTGTGACTGTAATGTCTTGGCTTTTTCAATCTGGGCCATTGCAACGGTAAATGCATCGGTGCCATCTGGGCATTTTATGTCGGGGGTAAATCCGTGCGTTTCAAAGTGTTTTATTCCAAAGAATTCGGCATATACACTGGCTAATTGAATCAGGATGCCAGAATGCTCCAATTTCAGTGTTTGATAATTGGTATATTGCATACACCCCGATGAGTTTGAACCAACAATTTGCATTTGCGGGTGATATCGTAATTGCGCCTGCAAGTGTTCCGCCGATGATGCGGTTTTGTTATTTTGTAAAATATAAATTGGACGGTCATATACAGGTCTGTAATCAGTTGGCAATTTGAATTTTGTGTTGTCTGCCACCATGGACGGGTCAACATTTTTATCAATATGGTCGCGCGACAGTGTGGAATATTGATATAATTCTTGCGCCTGGGGTGTGGTGCGCGACCACATACGCTTGGTGCGCGGAATGCCAACCGGCCCCATAATTTCATCGCAAATCATTGACATAATCAGCGGACTGCCACCACCATTATCACGCATATCTATGATTATTGCATGTGTGCCACCCATAACATCACGGATATGATTACGGAACTGTTCCAAGTTTTCATTGTCATCTGGTGCAAAGCATTTTGAAAAAGCAATCACGCCGACATTGCCGATTTTATCAATCCAATATTTTTTACCATTGCCATGCGTTATGGCTAAATTTGTGCCAACATCAATTCGTGGTTTGCGTGGATATTTTGCCAAATTATCGCCCAGTTTAATCCACAGATGATTATCCGGCATAATTTCAATTATTGGTTTTAATTGTGTAAACAGTTCAGATGCGGTTATTGGCTGTGTGATTTTGTCATAGATTCTGTTCAGTTTATTCAATATGCGCAACCGCAATGATTTTGGATAAAAAGGCCATCCACCATACGCGTTTATCAACATCTGTACCAATACAGCAATGTCTTGCTTTGCCTGTTCGACTGTCAGTTGTTTATCTGAATCTGTGGTTGCGCGCACATCACCCAATTCAAATGGTTTTATTGGTATAATCGATAAAAATTTCCGTTCCAGGTTTTCTAATGTTTGCATCATTATCTCTTTTTCCCACAAATTATACCACAGGCAATCACACTTTGCATCACATATCGCGTCACATAGCATTTTGATAAAAAATGTGATAAAATACATAAAAATTAGAAGGTATGTCATGAATAGAGTGTTGCCTTATAAATCATTGCGTGGCTTTTATTGGCAGGTTATAAAAAAGTTTCCTGTTTATTTTACAACAATTTTTATTTGTGGGGTTGTTGGGAATGTCCTGCAAATGGTTTTTGGGCCATTAACCTCAAAATGGATGATTCAGATTTTTGAAAGTGCGGGCAATCCAGATTGGCAACATATAGTAAATGTATTTATTCTGTTGGCCTCTATGTATTTTTTTACACCGATGCTGAACTTTTTAATATCATGGTTGCGTGGCAAATACTCACAGATATTTAACAGGTACAAGCTTTATTTGCTGTACAAGCGTGTTTATGAAAATGATATATCCTTTTTTATTGAAACCCCCAGTGGACAAATTGGCTCTCAGGCTACTGTAGTGTCTAGTCAATTAAATTACCTAATGGAGGAATTTTGGGTAACCTTAATCGGTACTGTTTTGGGTTTTTTATTTATCGTTGGGACGATGTTCACGATGAATGTATGGTTTGTGGTTATATGGTTATCGTATGGCGCGATTAAACTGATTTGGGAATGGTCTGTTCAGAAAAAGATTAAAGAAAACAGCCAGTTGGAAATGGAGGAAACATCAAAGTACAGCGGTTTGCGCAGCGACAGTTTGAACAATGCACTTACGGTAAAGTATTTTGCAAATACAGAACACGAGAACAGATACATTTATAATGGACGTGCAAAATTGATAGAAATCGTTCGGCAAAATCACTTCTTGCAACGATGCCAGTGGGTTCCAACGAATGTGTTGTGGAATGTTGTCAGATTAAGTGTTTTGGCATTGTGTTTCATATTTATTCGTACTGGTTCACTAAGTATTTCTGACGCAGTATTTGTTATGACTTCGGCTCAGACAATTAACATAGCGTTTGGAAAGTTAAATGATGCGTTGCGCAGATATTCTGTACAAAGTGCACGTGCAACCAAGGCGTATGAAAATATCATAAAACCACAGATTGTTATTGATAAACCACATGCAAAAAAACTGAAAGTAAAAAGTGCGACTATTGATTTTGATGGTGTAGATTTTGGATACGGTGCGAAACAGGTTTTGCATAATTTTAATCTGAATATTGGTCGGGCAGAAAAGGTAGGGATTGTTGGTTTGTCGGGTGCCGGCAAAACGACATTATGTAATTTATTGTTGCGTATGTATGATGTTGATGGCGGCGCAATATTGGTTGATGGGCATGATATTCGTGATGTTGGGCATGATTCTTTATTGCAAAACATATCGTTTGTTCCCCAAGAATCAACTCTGTTTAACCGTACAATATTGGAAAATATCCGGTATGCGCGCCCCAGCGCCACAAAACAACAGGTTATTGCCGCGGCCAAGAAAGCCCACATACATGAATTTATAGAATCTTTGCCAAATGGATATAATACATTGGTTGGTAATAATGGTGTTAAGTTGTCTGGTGGCCAACGTCAACGAATTTCCATTGCGCGTGCGTTGTTAAAAGATGCTCCCATTTTGATATTGGACGAGGCCACATCAGCCCTTGATTCTGAAAATGAAGCACTTATACAAAAATCTTTGGTCAATGTAATGCGTGGTAAAACATCGGTTGTGATTGCTCATCGCTTATCCACCTTGCGCCACATGGACAGAATTATCGTAATCAGACGGGGCAAAATTGTTGAAATGGGTTCGCACAAACAATTGTTGCAACAGGGCGGATTGTATCGGCGATTGTGGAATATGCAAACGTCTGGTTTTGTATCGTGATATGGAGTAACACAATGAAAAAATTTCCACGCAGTATTGATATGGGTGATTTTCGGTTGGTGAAGTTAGAACCAACGGCACAAAATGCCGAACGGTTGTTGTCGGTTATAAATGACAATCGTGAATTTCTGGGTGAATTCTTGGAATGGGTAGATGGCTATACCACAACCGATAAAACACTGGCGAATATTGAAAAGTCATATGGCGATGATAAGTGTTCGTACTTTATCATGGTGGCGGATGATATCGTGGGCAAGATTGGCTTTGTGGATACAGACGACAACATGGGCGAAATCAGTTATTGGCTGGCGCATGGCTTTAATGGTCGTGGCATTATGACACGTGCATTAAATAAACTGACCGAAATGGGTTTTAACGACATGGGATTACAGCGCATACAATTAACCTTGGATAAACAAAATATTCGTTCTGCGGCGGTGGCTTTGCGCTGTGGTTATGAGTGTGAAGGTGTCTTGCGTAAATACTTTGTCTTGCGTGGGCAACCACGTGATATGAAAATGTTTTCAAAGGTGGCGGAATAATGCGATTAAATAGTTCTGAAATCTTAACTGCCATATCAAAACAACCTATTGGCAAGGGAACCGAGGCCACCACATACGATGCAGGTTCTTATGTTGTGCGTGTGCCGCATACCGTCAAGATTGATAAAGCGTTTCGGGACAGGTTGTCATCCGGTGCATATCGGTATGTGCGTGCCGACAATGTACACGGTCGCCGCAATTTTGGCCAGGCTTTGTATAATTTAACCGACCCAATATCTGGGGCTGTGGTGTTGTCAGTCTGTAAAAAGGTTGCCGGCATCCCAACAAATGATTTGGTCGAAGAACCATTGACCGCCCAACAACGGGCCGACGCAGTATCTGTGGCGATTGAAAAGATGCGCATAATGGCATCTGCGCCACAAAGTGCGTATAACAAACTGGTTGATGATTTGAACCACCTGGCCACGACCAATTTCACAATTGATCCATCCGAAGGCAATATGCTGTTTGATGCTGGGGCTGGGCGGTTCCATATTATTGACCTGCGCCCGGTTAAAAACATCCGTAACATTGGTGATTTGATTCTGTTATTGCTGACTGATATTCCGGATATGCCTGATAATGCAGAATACTATAAATTGGAATTGAAAATTATGGGCAAATTGATGCGTGCCGCCCGGTCGCGTGGTGTGAAATGCGCGGAACAATTAAAACTGAAACCGCGTGCCTTAGAGGTCTTAAAATCCGATGCCGCGCGCAAATTGTACGAAAGCAATTATCAAAACATTGCACTGCAATCGCATTCAAAATAATAACCGCCCATTCGGGCGGATTTTTTTCGTGCATCACACTTTACAAAAAATGCACCGTTTGGTGCGTTCTTAAACTGGGGCCGGTTGACGGGCTGGGGACAGCCCGTTGTTTTTGTTGGGATAAATTCTTGTAATTTGGTATTGAAAGTTTTTAGATGCAAATGTATAATGCCTGGGCTGAAAAAATACAGAGTCAGGAAATGGGGAACAGGTTAATTGGATATGGGTCTTATTTGCCGGAACGTGTTGTAAAAAATGCGGAATTTGAACGTGTTATGGATACAACAGATGAATGGATTGTTTCACGTACGGGTATCAAAGAACGGCACTTTGCACGGGCAGATGAAACCGTGGTCGATATGGCAACCATTGCCGCACAGCGGGCATTGGATAACGCCGGTTTGACAATTGACGATATTGATTTAATTATTGTGTCCAATGTGACGGCAGAGTTGGATTTCCCGTCCGTCGCAGTTCAGGTGGCCGGACGATTGGGGGCAACAAATAATCTGCCGGCGTTCGATGTGCGTGGGGCCTGTACGGGATTTATATATGCGTTGCATTGCGCACGTGGATTCTTTACGGCGGCGATGCATCAAAGAATAATGCTGATTGGGGCGGAAAAAATGACCCGCTTTGTTGATATGACGGACAGGTCGACCGCCGTACTGTTTGGTGATGGGGCGGGGGCAATGATTTTTGAACACTCTACGTCCAGTTATTCGGGAATCATCGATACCGTAATTATGTCAGATGGAAAATCATTTGAATGCCTGCATGGGACAGAAAATCATAAAATTCAAATGAATGGTCCCGAAACGTACAAGCGGGCGGTAATGTGTATGCCCGATGCCGCACGCTATATAATGGAACATGCCGGGATTACTGCGGATAATGTCGATTGGATTGTTCCACATCAGGCAAATTTACGTATTATAAACAGCTGTGCGCAGATTTTGCAGTTCCCATTGGAAAAAATTTTGGTGACCGTGGATAAACATGCGAATACCAGTGGGGCATCCGGTGTTTTGGCGTTGGCATATGCGTTGGATAATGGGATTATTCGGCGGGGGCAACTGATTTTGTATCCTGCATTCGGCAGTGGCTTGACATGGGGCGCTGCTTTGATAAGATTATAAACAAAAATAAAAGTATATAGGGGTGAAATGATGGCAACAGTAACAAGAAGTGATTTTGCAAACAGATTACGTGAACGCTTTGGTTTGACAACCGCAGATGCGTATAAAATGGTTGATGTGGTGTTTGATGAAATACGTGATGCGCTGGTAAATGGCGAAGAAGTTAAATTTGCAGGTTTTGGCAGTTTTAAAATATTGGAAAAAAATGCACGTATGGGACGTAACCCAAAGACAGGTGAAAGTGCAATAATTTCCGCACGCCGTGTGGCAACATTTCGCCCCAGTAATGAATTCCGTGAAAGGGTTGCAAAGAAATCTTAAAAAAATGCCCGTTGGGCATTTTTTTTATATGGCGTTTTGGGCGGATTGTTCACGCATATAACATTGACGGTCGCACATTTGCCCGAAATCACACATGCTGATGTTGGTGTTGTTTAATATGCTGACAATCGTGCGAAAAGACGGATAGTGACCGTTAATACGTTTGGATTTATTGAATACGGTGGCGTCCAAGCCAGATATTATTGCCAGGCGTGATGCCGATATACCATGTTTGCGGGCGATATCATCAATAACGCACCATATGTCTTCTTGGGTTATCATGTTGTTGTCCTCCTGTTATAATGCGTGTAAGGTGTGTTACTATATTATGCAAAAATTCCCACAATAACGCAAGAGTAAATATTAGGATGTTTATCTCTGTCGCCGGCGGTAAAAAAGTAGTGAATTCTTGTTTTAAGCGAATTTGTATTGTTTAGTCGCCTGTTTTTGGCGTTGGTTTTACTGCTTGTGTTATGTGGGGGGCAAATGGTATAATGGGAATGTTTACAAACAGGAGTATAAATATGGCTATGATTTATTGTCGTGAATGTGGTGCCAGACATTCGGATAAAGCGGCTGCATGTCCAAAATGCGGATATCAAAGCGTATCTGATGGCAAATCTGCATTGGTGTATGCTTTATTGGCGTTGTTATTCGGTATGTGGGGTGTGCATAAATTTTATGCCGGCCACAAAGGCGCAGGTATTGCAATGTTGATAATGGGGACAATCGGTTGGTTGTTGATTATCCCGGGTATTGTTGTCTGTATTTGGGCGTTTGTTGACTTTATTATTGGATTGGTCAATATGGGGACCCCGGAAAAAATATTTAATAAATAATAAATGACCGCCCGATTGGGCGGTTTTTTATTTTATAGTATGGTTTTTGTGTGCGCAAAATAAAAATCCCCAAATGGGGATTTAATTCTGGTGGCCCTGGTCGGACTGTATAATTCCCTCGGCATGAATGCCTGCGGGGCAACCGTGACGATTTCGCGGTACGATGTTTGCGACATCTACTTGTTGTCCCATTTGGTATATGTTGTTTGTTGGGGCCCTTTCACTTCGCTGGCGCTACGTTCCGAACCGGTCGGTTCTTCGTCCGCCCAGACAAAAATAAAAATCCCCAAATGGGGATTTAATTCTGGTGGCCCTGGTCGGACTCGAACCGACACTCATTGCTGAACTTGATTTTGAGTCAAGCGCGTCTACCAATTCCGCCACGGGGCCGT
>JAFXGD010000046.1 GCA_017513285.1 Alphaproteobacteria bacterium | reverse complement strand
GCACCAATTATCATCAATTCACGGTCTGATTCAGAATTGTCAAAATTATTTTCCGTGGCTTGCGCATGTAAAATGTAGTATAATTAGTGTAATTTAAAGTCAGTGGTAAAAGGAGTTTCAATATGTTTGACGACCCAATCTTTGGCGATGACCCACAAGAAGTTTTATTATCAGATCCGACGTTGGGCCAACCAGAGTATCAAGACCCCTATTTACAAGAAGTACAAACAAACGAACCAAATGCGTCAAACAAACAACAAAAGCGTAAAAATCTGAACGATAAAGCAAGACCGATTGAAAACGATGAAGTTGTGGTCGAAGTCGTAGAACCCGAAGTATTGGTCGAGGTTGCAGAACCCGAAGTATTGGCCGAAGTCGTAGAACCCGAAATGTTGGTCGAAGAGTTGGGGGATCAATTAAGCAGATTGACCGGATTAAATTGGGCGCACAAAACAGCAGAAACATCTGCATTGGGATTTGAACACTATCGGGCGCCAATTGATAACATGACATCACAACAGATACAACAAATGATTGGTATGTTGGAACAATATGGATTTGACGGTGTACATGCAGTAAATACAAATAAAGGCAAGTTTTTAATGTTCGACCCTGCGAACTATACATTGGATGCAATATTGGGACAATACCATACACGCAAAATCAAAGGCACCAACATCCCAGTATACGTTTTTGACGACGACTGTATGCCACGTGATAATATGATACCATCCACAGGAATAAAAAGATGGTCCGCAGACAATTTGGCACAAAAAATAGAAAGTGCAGGAACACACTATGTGACGACGTTGGGCAAATATGGCACAGGTAACAAAGACGATTATATCGTTATCGCAATTAAAAAATCTGATGCAAAGTTATTGGGGGCAGAATATCAATATGGCGACCTGATATTGAAAAAAGATAATGCAAAAACCATGGAAAACTTAAAGAAAGTGGTCGGCAAACCTTTGACGGACATACACGAAAACCCCGTGGTAATAGAATCAATGGATGATATCGGCGCCGTCCACGGACGCCCCGTATTGTTGACCAGTGTTGGCGATAAAAAACTGCCTTTCTATACTTCTACGGGCAAGGCCGGAAAAACCGATGTCCCGACAGGAAAATGGGAATTCTTTGGGGGATTTCAAATCAGGGATAAAGAAGCAGACAACATATGGTTCAGAAAGGGCGGATTGGAAGACATTTTAGATCATTACGGTTCCCCAGAATTAAAAAAAATCGCAGATGCTTTGGATGGTCAAATCGGTGATATTCGTGATTCAGTCGATGTTCTGCGCAGTGCGGGTCGCCAATACCTGGGGGGACAGGGGGATGTTGCATATATGTATGATGCACCTGCACTGGATTACGACAAGGTTAACCGGGATATGTTTGCCCCAGAAAATGAAGGCATTTTTTATATGGACTTGGTGACAATCAAACACTATTTGCGCAATCTGCCGCCGCCACAACGCAGCAAAGCAGATCTGTTCACGGATTCAGCACAAGGTTTGAAAGACAATTTGGCCAAACGTATGAAAGCAATGTTCACCAGGTTTAAACCAAATGACAATGAAAATAATTAAAAATCGGCATTCGTGCCGATTTTTTTCTTGCGAAGTGACATTTCATACCCCATAATCTTGTGGCATTTTAATTTAACGCAAGGAGAAACCATGAGTGAAAAATGGGTATATACCTTTGGTAATGGTCAAGCCGAAGGTCAGGCAGATATGAAAAATCTGCTGGGTGGCAAAGGTGCAAATTTGGCCGAAATGAACTTGGTTGGATTGCCTGTGCCGGCCGGCTTTACAGTGACAACCGATGTTTGTACATATTACTATGCAAATAATCAAACATATCCATCCGATTTAATGGACCAAGTGCGTGCTGGTATCGCACACGTTGAATCCATTATGGGTAAAAAATTCGCAGATTTGGAAAACCCATTGTTGGTTTCCGTTCGCAGTGGCGCACGTGTTTCTATGCCGGGTATGATGGACACTGTATTGAATTTGGGTTTGAATGACGATACAGTAAAAGCATTGGCAAAAATTTCCGGTAATGAACGCTTTGCATACGATTCATATCGCCGCTTTATCATGATGTTCAGTGAAGTTGTTATGGGTGCGGATATCGACCTGTTTGAACATACACTGGAACGCATGAAGGAAGAAAAAGGTTATAAACTGGATACAGAATTGACAGCCGATGATTTGAAAGACTTGGTTGAAAAATTCAAAGAAATTGGCGTTAAAATCGGTAAAGTTTTCCCACAAGACCCTTGGAAACAGTTGGAAATGGGTATCGGCGCCGTGTTCGGTTCTTGGATGAGCAAAAAAGCCATCACATATCGTAAATTGAATAATATCCCAGCCGATTGGGGTACCGCTGTTAACGTTCAGGCAATGGTGTTCGGTAATTCAGGCGACGATTCCGCAACAGGCGTTTGCTTTAGCCGTGACCCAGCCACAGGTGAAAATAAATACTATGGTGAATACCTGATTAACGCCCAAGGTGAAGACGTTGTGGCAGGTATCCGTACACCACAGCCAATGAGCAAAGATGATTCCGGACGCCTGTCTTTGGAAGAAGCAATGCCATCTGTTTATGCAGAACTGTGCGATGTTCGTGAAAAATTGGAAAAGCATTATAAAGATATGCAAGACATGGAATTCACAATCGAACATGGTAAATTGTGGATGCTGCAATGCCGTAACGGTAAACGTACAGCCGCAGCCGCAGTGCGTATGGCAGTGGAAATGGTGGAAGAAGGACTGTTGACCAAAGAAGAAGCAATCTTGCGTGTTGGCGCAGAACAGTTAGACCACCTGTTGCACCCAATGTTGGACCCAAAAGCAGAAAAGAAAGTTATTGCAAACGGTCTGCCTGCATCCCCAGGGGCCGCAGTCGGTCAAGCCGTATTTAACGCAGAAGATGCAGAAAAATGGGCCGCCGAAGGTAAAAAAGTGATGTTAATCCGTATCGAAACATCCCCAGAAGATATCGCAGGTATGAATGCCGCCCAAGGTGTTATCACCGCACGTGGTGGTATGACTTCACACGCCGCCGTGGTTGCACGTGGTATGGGTACACCATGCGTATCTGGGTCACCTGATATCAAAATCGATTATGAGGCTAAAACACTGAAAACAACAGACGGTACGGTTATCCGTGAAGGCGACTGGATTTCTATTGATGGCGCCAAAGGTCAAATTATCGCCGGTCAAATCCCAACAGTTTCTGTTGAATTGACAGGCAACTTTGGTACTTTGATGAAATGGGTTGATGAAATCAAAACTTTGACCGTCAAAGCAAACGCAGAAACACCAAAAGACGCAAAACAAGCACGCGATTTCGGTGCAGAAGGTATCGGTTTGGCACGTACAGAACACATGTTCTTTGACCCATCCCGTATCCAAGATATGCGTGAAATGATTTTGGCCGAAGATGAAGCAGGCAGACGTGCCGCATTGGCAAAATTGTTGCCTTATCAGAAAGCCGACTTTGTCGAACTGTTCAAAATTATGGACGGTCTGCCGGTTACTGTGCGCTTAATCGACCCGCCGTTACATGAATTCTTGCCACATACAGATGCAGAAATCGAAGATTTGGCAAAACATATCGGTAAATCCGTTGAATTCATCAAACAACGTGCAGAACAATTGCATGAACAAAACCCAATGTTGGGTCATCGTGGATGCCGCTTGGCCATCACATACCCAGAAATCTGCGAAATGCAGACACGTGCAATTCTGTCCGCAGCGTTGGAAGTTAAAAAAGCAGGCGTACGTGTGTTCCCAGAAATCGAAGTGCCTTTGGTCGGTTCCAAGAAAGAAGTGGATATCGTCAAAGCCGTTATCGATGCAACTGCACAATCTTTGTTCGCAGAAACAGGCGAATCCGTGGAATATACAGTCGGTTCTATGATTGAATTGCCACGTGCCGCAGTTTTGGCAAACGAAATCGCAGAAAGTTGTGAATTCTTTGAATTCGGTACAAACGATTTAACCCAAACAACATTGGGAATGAGCCGTGATGATACCGCAAAAATCTTGGACGAATACCGTGCACGTGGCGTTTATGTCGCAGACCCATTCGCATCCGTCGATCAAGCGGGTGTCGGTCTGTTGATTAAAGACGCAGTGAAAAAAGCACGCGACACCAAAGGCGAACATATCCATTTGGGCGTCTGTGGTGAACATGGTGGTGACCCAGAATCTATTATGTTCTTCCATCAGGTTGGATTTAATTCTGTGTCTTGTTCGCCATTCCGTGTGCCAATCGCACGTTTGGCAGCCGCCCAGGCAGCCGTTCGGTTCCCAAAAAAGAACTAAACGACGCAAAATAAATCCCCCATTTGGGGGATTTTTATTATGCGTACGATGTTTATATATCATTGGTGACGCCATAGGTCGACACAGAACAATAAAAATCCGCCGGTTGGCGGATTTATACATGAATCAATCTTATTGCTTTACAGGCGCAATTATAATCGATTTTGTGCGTTCGTCGGGCTTTGATTTCGATTCCAAATTACCACGATCGCCAATAATTTCCAATACACGGGCAAATAATTCCGGCACCGCATCTTTGCCACGGGCCAAAACTTTTTTTGAACCTTTGGTCATGACAGATATTTTTACTTTGTTGCCTTCGGCCAAAAATTCAAAAACTTTCTTTAATTTGATGTTCAAATCATTTTCTTCGATGAAAGGTTTTATCCAAACTTCTTTCATTTCGGTCGTTTTTTGGTTCTTGCGGGCTTCGGATGCACGTTTCTTTTGTTCGTATTTGAATTTACCATAATCCATAATCTTGGTAATTGGGGTGGCGCCATTGGCGTTCATTTCAACCAAATCCAAGCCTTGGTCCATGGCCAACTGCAACGCTGCAGATGTCGGCATAATGCCCAAATTCTGACCGTCGGCACTGATTACCTGGACAGATTTGGCAAAAATTTTGTTGTTCATACGTGGACCTGTGTCACGACGATTATCACGATTTATTACGGGTTTAATGTTCGGCTCCTTTGTTAAGCATATGCGAATTATTAACTATTATTCGTGACTTTTCAAGATATTTTGCATGTTTTGCAACGCATTCCAAACGTCACGCTTGGCCGCAGGCTTTAATATCAAATAATTTGGATGAAAAATCGGAATCAATGTTGCATCCGGCATACCTGGCATCGGCACGGGTTCGCCATGCGATTTCGCCAAGTTTATACCCGCCAATTCCATCGCAGGCAATGTACCCAACGTCAAAATAACACGTGGCGATAACAGCGATAACGCACGGTCTATGAATGGACGTGACATATCCAATTCTTCACGTGTGGGGGTGCGACCACCGGGGGTACGCCAAAACACCATGGGAATAATCGACACATCAGAACGGGACATACCAACCGCCAACAACATTTTATCCAATAATTCGCCGGCCGGCCCCGACAGTATATTCCCCGTCGCATCGTCATCAGATGATGGGATATCGGTCACGATTGTCAAAGCGCCCTGCCCCACGTGTGGCAAAACCGTATTTGTCGCCGTATTGCGCAACGGGTGATTAAATTCACCAATCATGCGATTTAGCGTCGCCATATCTGATGGACGGGCCGCCATCGCACGCACAGTGTCCAATGACACCGCAACAGTTGGCGCAATCGGCGGCACAACAGATGGCGCACCACGCCCCAATTCCGCAATAACAGACGCAGAATCACTGCGCACGGGTGGTACATCAGACGTATCCGCCACGGGCGCCGGCGCCATCAAAGGTCGGTCGGTTATTTCCCAACGCACACCCGCCAAATCTAAATCCCGCAATCCATCACATGACATTTTGTTTTTCCTTGATAATTCAAACCTTTTGTTGTACAATAGCCCATGAGTAACAGAAACTCAAGGGAGTATTTTCATGAAAATAAAAAACTTTGCTTTGTTGGCGGGTGTTGCAGGCCTGTTGGCAGCGTGTGGCGGTTCTTCTATTGTTGAACCTGCTGACTTGAACGAACAACGTGTATTCTTTGGCTTTAATTCTTCTGAAATTTCTGAAGAAGCAAAAAACAACTTGTTGGGCCAAGCATTATACATGAAAAACCACGAAGATGTTAAAATCCAAATCGCAGGTAACTGTGACGAACGTGGTTCAACAGAATACAACTTGGCATTGGGCGCACGTCGTGCCAATGCAGCCAAAGAAGTTTTGGTCAAAGACGGCGTTTGCGCAAAACGTATTTCGACCATCTCTTATGGTAAAGAACGCCCATTGGTTCAGGGTTCCGGTGAAGAAGTATGGAAATGGAACCGTAATGCAACAACAACAGTTAAATAATTGTTGAAAAGCATCAAAAACACCGGCAAATGCCGGTGTTTTTTTTATATTCATAAAACCACAATCACAAATCAATAAAAATGCCGGCATTTGCCGGCCTTTTTTAACATTTTTATTTGGTTAACCTGTCAACCAATTCATACATTTGTGGTCGGGTGGCAAAAGACAATATAATCTGCCCTGCCCCGCCACGACGTTCTGTAATCTTAACAGGTACGCCCAATGCGGTTTTTATACGGCCTTCTAACTGATGCAAAGTGTCAGAATCAACACCACTGTGACTGCGTTGACGGGTCGTTTTTGAACGTGGTGCCGACTTTACCATTTTTTCAGTTGCCGCAACAGACAGTTTTTCCGCAATTATTTTATGCGCCAAATCTTCGGGGTTTTCTGCAACCGCAATCGTACGGGCGTGCGATGCAGATAAATCCCCCTGCCCGACCATGGTTTGAACCGATTCCGGCAAAGACGTCAATCGCAACATATTGCGAATATAACTGACCGATTTGCCAATCAAACGGGACACATCATCCAATTCATAATCACAACACTCCATCAGGTTTTTATACGCATTGGCTTCTTCAATGGGATTTAAATTTTCACGTTGAACATTTTCAATCAAAGCAATTTCCCGGGCATTATTGTCGTCCATAGACTTTACCAATGCCGGAATATCTGTCAGCCCCGCCATTTTTGATGCACGAAACCTGCGTTCGCCCGCAACAATTTCGTACATATATGGCCGCCCCGTGACATTGCGTAATAATATGGGTTGCAGAACGCCCTGCTCTTTGATTGATGACGCCAAATCCGCCAATTCAGATTCTGTGAATGTTTTGCGTGGCTGGTCCGGATTTGCGCCAATTTGCGACAAAGGAATGCGCCGAACAACAACACGTTCCGTCGGCGTTAACAACGATATATCCGGTATCGTACCACGTGCCGCAGTTAAATCCGCCAAACCACGACCCAATCCAAATTTCTTATTCGACATCTATATCACCTTTGGTTCTTTGAACAACTTCGGTGGCAACACATCTGTATGCCTGGGCCCCCGAAGAATTAAAATCGTAAAACATTGCAGGCATCCCATGACTGGGCGCTTCGGATACACGTACATTACGTGGAACAACCGTTTTAAACACAATATCGCCAAAGGTCGCACGAACATCTTCGTCAACCGCACGTGTGACACCATAACGACGATCGTACATGGTTAACAATACACCCAAAATCCCCAAGCGTGGATTCCAACGTTCTTTGACCACAGATATCGTATCAGTTAACTGTTGCACCCCTTCCAGTGCAAAAAATTCACACTGAAGTGGCACAATAACCGAATCGGCCGCCGCCAATGCATTTATGGTCAAATAACCCAATGCAGGCGGACAATCCAACAATATATAATCGTAATAATCCATAATTGGCACCAATGCATCACGCAGACGATATTCACGATTTGGCATATCCAACAAATCAATATCCGCACCGGCCAAAGCCTGAGACGATGGCAACAGATGCAAACCTTTGACGGCGGTTGTTAAAATATTATCCGCCGCATTTGCCGTTCCCATAATAACACCATAAACACTTTGCGGATGCGCCGCACGACGAAAGCCCAGCCCCGTACCCGCATTACCTTGTTGGTCCAAATCTATTAACAATACACGTTTTTTTATTGCCGCCAAGGATGCACCAATATTAATTGCGGTCGTGGTTTTACCCACCCCGCCCTTTTGATTTGCAAATGCGATTATTTGTACCATTTCACCCTTTCCATTACATATTTCATAACGCAGGTTATAAAAACCAATCGATTCGGTCAAGAGATTAAAATATACACAAAACAAAACATAGTAAAAACAACATATTATTTTTTATTTCACATGAAACAACACCCGCCACAAAAAATATAAAAAACACCGGCATTTGCCGGCTTTTTTTAACATTTTTATTTAATGCACAATTTTCAATAAGTTAACCGTTATTTCATATGAAATCACCGGCCAAAATGCACAATTATTATAAAACCATCACCCGTCTTTGATGGAATTAATTCATATTCAAATTTATATTTAAGTTTTGCCTGTTCAACTTCGGCCGGTATTTCCCGGCCTTTTAGTAAAAAAAGCCGGCGTTTTGTATGCGCAACATAATCCATTATCTTGGTCAGTGACGCAAACGCACGTGACGTGAACACAAAATCATCGTTTTTTGCCGGCAAATGCCGGACATATTCTTCGACACGACCATGATAAATTGTCAGGTTATCCAACCCCAATTCTGCTTTGACCGCATTTAAAAAGGCGACTTTTTTACCAATCGATTCGATACATGTCACACGCCAGCCCAAAATCGCCAAAACAACCCCAGGAAAGCCGGCACCACTGCCCAAATCAACAATCGCCGTATCACGTGGCAAAACATCCGCCAATTGCGCAGAATCGGCAAAATGACGGTTTTCTATGTCACACAGCGTGCTGGGGGCGACCAAATTCATGCGTTCGGACCATTCACGCAACAACTGTGCATAACGTTCAAATTTGACTTTATTGCTCATAAGGGGTATTCTAACATAACCATGAGAAAAATAGAAAGCATATTTATTACATTCGGTTTATTTGCAGCCATTATTGCCACAGGTGTGGGAATTTGGTACGCCCCAAACCATAAACCAGAACAGTTAACACACAAAATCCCGGATACAGAATACGGAAACTTTTTGGCGGCACAACACGCAATTCACGTCAACGATTTCAATAATGCCGTCGAATTTGCACAAAAGTTAGGCAACACAGAATACACATCCGTGCAAAACACAATTATGTTATCAGACTTTTTAAGCGGTCGATTACCCGAACACGCCGCCACTTTGAAAGACGAAAAAAATATGACCGCACGGTATATTTATGATGCATACCTTGTCCGAAATAACAAGTGGAAAGATTTTTACAACAGACACAAATCCGATGACAGCGCATTCAGCGCACCTTTGCGCATATGGGGATTGGTCGCAAATAAATCGCACACAGATGCATTGAAATTTATCGACGATATGCGCACCAGCGTTGATTGGAAAAACTTTGTAAAGGGACAAATCTATATCGAAATGGGCGATATAGAAAACGCAACAAAACATTTTGATGCAGTACAAACAACGTTTTTAAATATTAATGATTACCTGTATATGATGTCATTTTATACACATCATGATATGCCGGCAAATGCCGATACTTTAAAGGCAGATTTTACATCTTTGCCGGGGGGCATGTTTATGAAAGACATGGCAACACCACCCACATGGGATACGTACGCCGGCACAAATAACCAATTGGCGTTCAGCATAATTCAAAATGTGTCACATACACAAATTCTGATGTATACTGATTTAGCGTTGGTCATGTTAAGATTCGCACAAATTACTGCACCAAATTTTACCAGGGTTAATAATACATTGGACTATTACATAGGTCAGTTTATGTATAACAACCAAAATAACTTTGTTGATTATTTCAAAAAAATCCCGGAAAGCAGCCCGTTTTATCTGTTCGCAATTATGCGCATTACAGAAAAAACCAAAGATATGACCATGTTGGAAGAGGCGTTGAAACGCCATCCGCTGTTCGTACCGGCGGTAAATAAAATCACCGCACAGCACATCAAAAATGGCAACAAGCGGGCGGCACTGCGTGTAATAAACAACGCAATAGATAACAAGCAGTTAGATGAAGCGGGCAGGGCGTTTTTCTTGAAAAACCGTGCGCATATTTACTTTACGTTTGGCGATATAAAAAAAGCACAATCCGATTTAAAGCAAGCCGCAAAAGTGTTGGGGTCCGACCCAGAAATATTCGCACTGCAGGCAAAAATATGGGCCGTGCAAAATCGAAATATCGAAGACGCATACGATTACGCAATGGCATTGGTCACAAAATCCCCAACCGATATTTTGGCATGGGATACTTTGGGATGCGTCGTCGCCGTTCGTGAAGGCGATATCCCCGCATTGGAAATCTTTGAAAGGGTGGCGTCTGTTGCCGGAACGTGTTCATCTGTATTTGAACATATGGGGGATGTATATGTGAATATGGGCGATGTGGAAAAAGCAAAACAAACATACATGCGCGCAATTGAATTGGCAGACGATGGGTTTGTTATCGTGCCAAAAATCGAACAAAAAATAAGGAAATTAAAATGAAAGTCGCAGTTATAGGGGCCGGTGCATGGGGTACTGCATTGGCCATTATTATCGCCCAGGGCGGGGCAGACGTAACACTGTGGTCATATGATGGCGAATACAAACACTTTGACGGTGTAAAAATGCCCAGTAATTTAGCAATCGTTTCAGATATGGAACATGTAAAAAAAGCCGATTTATGGTGCGTTGTTACGCCGGCTGCATTCTTTGCAGAAACCATGCAAAAAGCACGAAATGTCTATGACGGACAACCAATTATAATATGCACCAAAGGAATGGATCCAAAATCAAAACAATTCATGTCTGAAATTCTGACAACACAGATTCCAGAATGCGTGGAATATGGCGCACTGTCCGGTCCACAATTCGCAGAAGAGGTCGCCACAGGCGTTCCCACAGGCACAACCATCGCCGGAACCACAATGGCACGAACAATGGCACGGGATGCGTTTAACAAATTGTTTATCGAAGAATCAGACGATATAATCGGCACCCAATTCTGTGGTGTTGGCAAAAACGCAATGGCTTTGATATGCGGATATAACAGCGTGGCAATTCGTGGCGAAAACGAACGCGCAATGATATTTACACGTGCATGGAACGAAATAATTGAAATCGGTTTGGCCGCAGGGGCAAAATTAAGAACTTTTTCGGGATTGTGCGGAATAGGGGACCTGTTTTTGTCCGCAACGTCTGGGACCAGTCGTAATTTTTCAGGCGGCGTCGCAATTGCACAAGGCAAAGAACCCGAAGGCACAGTCGAAGGAATATTTGCATTGGCCGGATTGGTTGAACGGGCAAAAGATTTGGGAATCGACATCCCGACACTGCGCCAAATGCACGGCAAATTGAACAAATAAAAACACCGGCAAATGCCGGTGTTTTTATAACATTTATATTACAGCAAGCACGCCAATGCCGCACCGGTATTCTTTAACATGAACCAGCCAAAGCGATAATCTGTGGCGTATACGGTGACCATAAACAACGCCAATATGCCAATCACAACCAAGATATTGCCACGCTTGCCACGCATGCAATACAGCGATATGTTATAAAACAAGAACAAGATATAAATATCAACCAATAAACTGATTACCCACATGGACGTGCAATTAAATGCCAGCGCATTCAAAACCAATATAACAGGATAAATAAAGAATACAGACGCCAATCCTTTGATTGCAATTTCCCAATCACGTTCGCCACCGGTGATTTCAGATACCAACATCATCAATCCACCCATCACAAACAGCAATGCCACCGCCAACACAGGCACAATTATAATTGCCGTGAAAATCGAACCCAATGTAATTGTTGCGCCACCCAATAAACGTATCAATAAAACCAAGCACCCGCCCAACAAACCATACAGGAACGCTTTTAACATAGCCTCTTCCATATTGCCGTCTGCGACAATTTTGGTAAAATAGCGTTTTGGATTCACAATCAGATTGCGAATATGTTTGTATGCACTTTTTATTTTTTTAAACATATTTACACCCCCAAGGTTTGATTATTTATATTTTTGCTTTATAATTGTAAAAAATCAATGGAAAAAACGATGATAAAGATAACTATTGCAGGACGACCAAATACAGGTAAGTCAACATTGTTTAATGCACTGACGGGAACACGGGACGCATTGGTACACGACCGCCCGGGTGTCACACGTGACACAATCAGCGGCATTATGAAACATGGTGGATATACGCTGTACGACACGGCAGGATTGGAAAACGCACGTTCCGGTATCGCATTGGATTCAACACAAATGGCGTTTGATGCCGTTGCGTCTTCGGATGCAATACTGTTCGTTGTTGATGGACGGGTCGGTATCACAAACCAAGACATAGAATGGGCAAAATTGGTGCGTCGCAAAACCAAAGCGCCGGTGTTGCTGTTGGTGAATAAATGCGAATCGGAAAAACGATTAAATAATGTACATGAATTCTATAAATTGGGATTTGGGGAACCAACACTGATTTCGGCCGAACATAAACGGGGATTTGATGAAATATTCCAATTTATTGATAAAATTGCCGGCCCCGACGCACAACAAACAGATACCAATAACCCAGATACACGTATAAAAATCGCCGTGTTGGGGCAACCAAATGTGGGAAAATCTACATTTGTTAATCGGGTGTTGGGTGAAAAAAAGCAAATTGTTATGGATGCGCCGGGTATCACACGTGACACTGTTAAAATCCCAACAAAATTCTATGGTCGTGATATCTTGTTAATGGATACGGCCGGGTTGCGCAGGAAAGCCGGTGTCACAGATGACGTTGAAACACTGTCGGCATTAAAGTCTTTGGATGCAATCGAAAAAGCAGATGTCGTTATTTTAATGGTTGATGCAACAAAAAATATCGAAAACCAGGCACTGGGCATCGCGTCGCGTGTTTATAATGCAGGTAAAATATTGTGCGTTGCACTGAATAAATGGGATTTGGTCGAACCGGAGTTGCGTGATGAAAAACTGCTGAAATTAAAGCATCAATTTTCAAACTCTTTTCACCAGATTATAAAGCCTATGATTTTGGCGGTGTCGGCAGAAACAGGCACAGGCGTGCAAAATATGTTCCGCAGAATATATGAACAGTGGGATATTTCTGCCGCCCAGGCACCAACCAGTTTAATCAACAGAATTGTAGAGAAGTTGGTCGCAGACCGTCAGCCACCTATGTCACGGTTAAAACGCCCAATGAAAATCAAATTCGCACGACAAACCGGACGCCATCCAATGAAAATCACCATTAATGTTGGTGGCGCATCCGATATACCGGAATCTTATACACGATATTTAAGACGTGGATTGGCAACCGCATTAAAGTGGGAACATTTGCCAATAATAATAGAATATGAAAAATCAGATAACCCATTTGATTAAATACGCCGGCATTTGCCGGTGTTTTTTATGTTTTATTTGAAAACAATAAAAAAACTGTGATATAATACGCAGGTACGAGAGAGAAAATGAAAAAAATTCAAGATACGGTTATATCACTGAAAAAAATTAATAAAAGTTTCCCGTTGGAAATGGGCGGTGTGCAACAGGTTCTGTTTGATATAAACTTTGATATCAAGGCGGGTGAATTTGTTGCAGTTATGGGGCCGTCGGGGTCGGGAAAATCAACGTGTATGAATATAATTGGGGCGTTGGATACACCGACATCGGGGACATACGAACTGTACGGTCGTGATGTCACAGGTTTAACGCCGGACGAATTGGCCATGGCACGAAACGAATCCATTGGGTTTGTTTTTCAACAATTTAATTTATTACCCAAACGCAGCGTGTTGGACAATGTAATGTTGCCTTTGATGTATCGTGGATTGCCAATGGGTGACCGAATTGCACGGGCAAGGGAAATGCTGCGCCGGGTCGGATTGGAAAAATTTGAAAGTTATCTGCCAACACAACTGTCGGGTGGAATGAAGCAACGTGTGGCAATCGCACGTGCATTGGCCGGTGAACCAAAACTGATTTTGGCAGACGAACCAACCGGCGCATTGGACAGTAAAATGGGTAATGAAATTTTGCAATTCTTTAAACAGTTAAACCAAGATATGGGCATTACAATCGTTATGATTACGCATGAATTCGATATCGCAAAATATGCCAACAGATTAATTCATATTCGTGACGGAAAAATAAACTATGACGGAAAAATGCCACGTGATGACAGGGGGCTGTAATACAGGGCAGGGGGCAACATATGACATTTAACGATATTTTAAAGGAATCTTGGCTGTCAATCAGCGGTAATAAAATCCGGTCTTTCTTGACGGTGTTGGGCATAATCATCGGTGTTTTGGCCGTGGTAATTATGGTGGCCGTTGGCGAAACAGTCCAAAAAGAAATAACAGACCAATTTTCATCATTGGGTACAAATACAATCATGATACGTGCAGGGGCCGCACAATCAGCAGGTGTCAGAACCGGGAACAGAAATACTTTGACCATCCAAGATGCAGAATTTATTACACGTTTGCCCGATGTGTTGGCAGTCACGCCGGTACAAAACGGCGCAGCCCAGGCAATTTATGGCAATAAAAACTGGGGCACTTCGATGGTTGGGGTATATCCAGATTATACAATCGTGCAAAATATTGAAATGGAATACGGTACTTTTTTTGATATGTCTGCCGTGCGAAATGCATCTACATATGCCGTAATCGGCCCGGAAACCGCCGAAGAATTAGGATTGCCCAAAGACCCGGTGGGCGAAGTTATTCGTGTGCAAAATACACCTTTCGTTATTATCGGTGTCACCAAAGCCAAAGGTGATTCCGCAATGGGTAGCCAAGACGATATGATTATTATCCCAATCACAACGCTGAAAAAACGTCTGCAGGGGTCACGATTCCCAAATTCTGTAAATATGGTGGCATTGAAATTATTTCCAGAGGCGGATAACAATCTGGCAATCGAACAGATTACCGCACTGTTGCGCCAAAGACACAGATTAAAAGACGATGCGGTGGATGATTTCCAAATAATGGATATGAAGCAAATTATGGAAACCATGACAACCGTCACGGGGTATATGAAGTTGCTGTTAATCGCAATCGCCGCTGTGTCTTTGTTGGTGGGCGCAATCGGAATTATGAATATGATGTTGGTGTCCGTCGCAGAAAGAACACGTGAAATCGGAATACGTAAAGCAATCGGCGCACGTGAACGCATGATTATTATTCAATTTTTGTCGGAATCTGTACTGATTTCTTTTATAGGCTCTATGATTGGTTTGGTGTTGGGGGTCGGTCTGTCCCAGGGTGTGGGGCGATTTATATTGGGATATAATGTGCCGTTCAGTATTTGGCCCGTTGTACTGTCTGTGTCTGTGGCGGTGGTTGTCGGTTTGTCTTCGGGGGTTGTTCCTGCAATGAAAGCGGCGAAATTAAACCCAATCGACAGTTTACGATACGAATAACCGTTTGGTTTTGACCACACAAATGTGGTATAATGTGATTAACAATAAATCAAAGGAGATGGCGCATGGCGTCAAATGTCAGATACAGATTAACAAAAGAACTGTTTATATACAGTAACAATTCGGCATATATGGAAGCAGAAACATTGGGCGCCATCGGCAAAACCACATATGGTGGTGTTGCATTCTTGCCACCACAGAGTATGTGCAAATACCGTGATTATAAAAACATCAATAATGACTTTGCACAAATCGCACAGACCATATCCAATCAAACACCAAAAATCGGTATCAAAAAAAGTATGAATGTAGCAGAAGTCTTGGAATTGATTGATAAACAAATTGGCGGTCACGATGCCAAATTTGATGCAAAGGTTTTGGCATATACAGAATCATATCATTACTATGAACAAGGATTGCGGGATATTGAGAATTATATCAGCATCTTGGCAGCATTACAGAAATTTTCACCCATTGGTATCAAAGCAATGGTGACAGGTGCCAAGTATCCGTTAAAGGCCGCAACCCAAGATTTCTTGAAATTCGTGGACAGAAAACAGACTTTACAGGCAATCGAAGCGTTGCCAAAAAATTTGGCGAAACGGTTGGGCAAATTCTGTGCCGAAAATAACTTTGTCCTGACCGAAGATGCGGCCAGAGAAGAAATCAAAAAACTTAACGCAGAAAATCGTCAAGAAAGATATCCATCATGGCCCGATACACCAGAAGACGTGAAAACAGCCATAGGGTCGGCGGCAAATGACATGTTGCGTGACGCAGCAAAATATGAATATTTCAGATTGACCGGAAATATGGATGTATTTATGTCCACCGCAAAACAACATGCGCTTAAAAGTATGCCAGATAACGATTTGGCAAAAAATCATGCGCCATATGCTATGCAATACTGGGAAGACGCACTGATTATCAAACAACGCATGGAAAGCATTATGATAACAGGTGAAGATATTACACCGTTTATGAAGTCAATTTTAAAACACGCACGGTTTGATTATGCATACTATTGCAACCCAGATATTGTGCGTATGATGTATGATACACTGAAAATCAAATACAACAGATTTAATATCAATCCAGAAGTTAATGAGTTTATGCGTTCTTTGTTGGGCGCAACATCCGATAAACGTTTAATCGAACAAATGTGTGATACGTTTGCTTTGGATTATGATGCAGAATACAAAAAAACAAAACAAAATAAAATGCGTTCAAAAGTGGCATTGACTGTTGCGGCCCAACGTATCAAAGACGGCAAACCAATGTCAAACGTCGCCGTATTAAATGCGGTCGGCGAGATGAGACAGCAATTCGCCGTCGAAACAACAGACCAAACATTCGATAGAGTCAAAGACACAAAAAAACCAACAAAGGCACAGTTGGCAATAGTAAAAAAGTTCGGCGAACACAGAATGTAACCCCCGCCCGTTTGGGCGGTATTTTTTTTGTTATCAAATACTTGCGTTTTGTATAAATTCATTGTAACCTGTGCCACGTGAAACAAAAAACAATAATTATTATTAAATAATTGGGCACTGCGCTTTGGCGGTGGCTGGGGCGCATGGCGCCCGTTTTTAATATGTAAGTAAACGCAAGAGAAAACAAAATGGCATATAAAAAAACAGACCCACGTGCAGATTTTTCATCACTGGAACAAGAAGTGCTGAATTATTGGCAGGAAAATAATACTTTTCATAAATCTTTGGAACAAACAAAAATGGGTGCACCGTTTTCTTTCTATGACGGGCCACCTTTTGCCAATGGGCGTCCACACTGGGGCCACTTGGGCGTGTCGGTTGTAAAAGATATGGTCGGACGTTTCCAAACAATGAATGGCAAACACGTCGTGCGTGAATTGGGATGGGATTGCCACGGTTTGCCCGCAGAAAATTCCGTAGAAAAGAAAGTCGGTAAATCCGCCAAGGATATTGTCGCAGCCGATGGTATCGCCGCATTCTGTGATATGTGCAGAACCGATGTTATGACATATACAAATGATTGGAATCGTTTTATCACACGTATGGGACGTTGGGTCGATATCGGCGATGGATACGGATATAAAACCATGGATAAAAATTATATGGAATCCATGCTGTGGACATTAAAGTCTTTGTATGAAAAGGGTCTGTTGTACAAAGATTACAGTGTAAATCCATATGATTGGGTAAATGGTACGGTTATTTCAAATTCCGAAGCATCCAGTGATTACCGTGAAATCGTTGATGATGCCGTCACAGTATGGTTCGAATTGGAAAATGGTGATCGTGCAATCGCATGGACAACAACACCTTGGACTTTGCCGGCGAATTCGGCATTGGCCGTTAATCCAAATATGACATACCTGCGCATGCAAGATACAGATGGCGCCGTTTATGTTATCGCAGAGACCAGATTAAAAGCATATGAAAAACAATTCGCATCAACAACCGAAATCGGACGTGTGTCCGGCGCAGAATTGGCGGGCATGCACTATACGCCATTGTTCCCATACTATGCGGGGCAATCTGATTTGTTGTTCCAAATCATACCGGCGGATTATGTTTCCGATGGCGACGGTACAGGTATCGTACATATCGCACCGGCGTATGGGGCAGAAGACTTTTGGGCGGCAAAAAATATCGACCCAAAATTCCCGGTTCTGTTGAACGTTGACACATATGGCAACTTTGATGAAACGGTCACAGATTTCGCAGGTGAAAATATCTTTGTCGCAACACCAAAAATCATGGATTGGTTAAAGAATAACGGAAAACTGGTTAAAAAAGAACAATATAAGCACAGTTATCCTTTTGGTGACCGCAGTAAAGAAAAATTAATCCAACGTGCAACGGATTCTTGGTATATCGATGTACCAAAAATCAAAGACAAACTGTTGGCAAATAACGCAAAAGTAAATTGGACATCCGCAGGTGAACGTTTCCGTTCGTGGATTGAAAATGCACGTCCATGGTCGATTTCCCGTAATCGTTTCTGGGGGATGCCTTTGCCAATATGGGAAAAAGATGGTGAATATAAAATTTTCGGTTCCATCGCAGAGTTAGAAGAATTCTTTGGTGAAAAAATCGAAGATTTACATCGTCCAACGTTGGATAAACTGACCAAAGATGGTTGGGTACGTATACCAGACGTATTGGACTGTTGGGTGGAATCGGGGTCTATGCCATGGGCATCATTGCATTACCCATTCGAAAACGTTGATAAATTTAACGAAACATTCCCGGCAGATTATATCATCGAAGGACAAGACCAAACACGTGGTTGGTTCTATGCGTTGATGGTGTTGGCAACCGCACTGTTTGACAAGCCTGCATTTATGGCGGTATCTGCAAACGGTATGGTGGTAGATGAAAATAAAAAGAAGTTTTCAAAATCACTGCGCAACTTTGTTGACCCATCAGAACAAATCGAACAATATGGCGCAGATGCCGTTCGCCTGTATATCTTGGGGTCTAACTTTATGAAGGCAGAACCCGTGCCGGTCGATAAAGAAGGTAAAGTTTTCGTTGAATCAACAAAAACTATCCAGACGCCTTTGTGGAATGCGTATCACTTCTTTACACTGTATGCGAATGCCGGAAATATCACCGCACGTGAAATACAAAGTGCAGAAAACCCATTGGATAAATATATCTTGGCGGAATTAAATGTTTTGATTGGTGTGGTGGACAAGGCTTTGACAGAATACAAACCAGATGTCGCAATCAAAGAATTTACACGTTTCTTGGATATATTAAATAATTGGTATATCCGACGTGGACGTGCACGTTTCTGGGATGAAGAGCAGGCGGCATTTGATACACTGTACACCGTGTTAACAACACTGTGTCGCACATTGGCACCATTTGCCCCATTTGTGTCCGAATATGTATGGCGCAATTTAACAGGTGGCGAATCCGTGCATTTGACCACTTTCCCGGTTCCGGGTGCAATCGATGAACAAATTGTTAACGATATGCGCCGTGTGCAATCAATCGTTTCAACCGGTAAACAATTGCGTGAACAATATAAATTGCGTAACCGTTTGCCTTTGAACAGTTTGACCGTCGCAGGTGTCAGCATGCCCGAATATGCAGATATCATAAAAGACGAATTAAACGTCAAATCGGTGCGGTTTGAAGAAAACTTTGCGGGCGTGGCAGACAGTTTTGTGTACTTGATTACACCAAAAATTGGCGCACGTTTGGGCGGGGCGTTAAAAGAAATTATCCCGGCCGTTAAACGTGGCGAATATAATGTCACAGGAAACAAAATGACCGTCGGTCAATACGAATTAAACGCAGATGAATTCGAAACCCGTTTGACCGTACGTGATGATGTGGCAGGGGCCGCTTTGCCCGACAATACCGCCGTGGTCGTATTGGATACAGATGTGACCGCAGATTTGGTCGCCGAAGGTTTGGCCAATGATGCTTTGCGCTTTATCCAAGATACACGTAAAGTCGCAGGTTTGGACGTGTCCGACAGAATCGTGTTGACGTATAATGCAGACCCTGCATTGGCGGCGGCAATCGAACAACATAAAAAACGCATCATGCGTGACGCATTGGTCACAGAAATGATGACCGGTGATGGCGAATATCAGAAAGATATCGAAGGATATAATTTCTGTATCGCTGTAAAAAAGGCATAAAGGGGTAAGTTATGACAGCAAAATATTGCGCAGATTTTTTCTATCCAGAAGCCAAACGTTCAAAATGCGAACAAATGTTGTCGGTCTCTGGCCGTTGCAACGCGACACAGATATGCCAATACCAACTAAATCTTGACAAAGAAAGTTTTGCAATTTTGGACAGCCTGCGAATTGTAAAAAAACAAAACGCAGAAATCTTGTTGCACATTCGTGGCAATAGAAGGATGAAATAAAAAATGTCACTTACACCGCAAAGATACTTTGATTTAGTGCCTGATACAGTTGATATGACAATTCAGAAATGTAATTTCTGTATCGCAGTAAAAAAAGCATAAAGAAAGAACAAATGAAAAAAAGAAAACTGATTGGTTTGTCGTTTTTGGTAATCTTGGTCGCATTGGTGACAACAGGTTATGCGTTAAAAAAACACTATCGGGCGCATATAACAATTACGCCCGAAAAAACCGTGGTCCAAATACGTGACGCACAACAAATGGATGTGAAATTTAACGCCAATCAACAGGCCAACAGTTTTCGTAAAAAATCTGTTCCAACGGAATGCTTGGACGATAAAGCCCCCAGTATATGCAGCGGAAATCACGATGTCGTCAAAACAGATGTAAAGCAAGCCTGTAAATGCACGACCACAATCGATGATAAAACCTTTGTCAAAGAATATGATGTAAAGTCCGTTTACGAATATGAATTGGGATTCGGTGAAGATGATATAGTCGCCGGCGCAATCGCAAATCAAAGACTGTGCGATGATATTTGTTCGGCTTTTACAAATCATATCGAAAATGGGACTTTCATGCCACGTGAATATTTCGTTGTATCGCATCAATGTATGAATGCACACGAAATCACCATCGATGAAGAAACCAAATACGCATCCGAATGCAAATGCAATGTGACAGATATGAAAAATATGTCCGCAGAATTCAAATCCGATCGTATTAAATCAGATGAATTTACCGAAAAAACACCCGAAGATGCGGCCGCACAATGCGAACGTTGGTGCGGCAGATTGTGCGACAGTGTATTTTCAGAATACTTGGGAAACAACCCAACGTATACAACAACAATGAAATAATATGAAACTGACACCACAAAAATATTTTGAAATTGTTCCCGAAACGGTTGATATGACCATACGGTCGGAACTGTATCATACAAATGAATTTAACTTTGCGGTGGCGGTTATACTGTCCGCCCAGGCAACCGATAAAAAAGTAAACGAAGTCACCCCAAAGTTATTTGAAGTTGCACCAACACCACAAAAAATGTTGAATTTGGGTATCGATGGGTTAAAAGAACACATCAAGGTTATTTCTTTCTTTAATAACAAAGCAAAAAATATTATCGCTTTGGCCGAACAGTTGGTGGCAGAAAACGTCACAGATAAATTCCCAGAAAAATATCATAATCGTGATGCATTAATGAAATTGCCGGGGATTGGCCAAAAGACCGCAAATGTCGTATGCAACGTTTTGTGGCATGCGCCAAATATTGGGGTTGATACACATGTTTTTCGAAATGCACACAGGTACGGTTGGGTGGATGACGCCGATAATACACCGGAAAAAGTTGAAGTAAAATTGTTAAAGAAAATTCCCAAGAAATATCACCCAATTGTAAATCACGTTATGGTTTTGCACGGACGATATGTGTGTAAAGCGTTGCGTCCCGAATGTGAAAAATGCCCGGTGGCAAAATGGTGTAATGCGCCAGACAAAAGAATATAGAGGTATAATTATGACATGCAAAATTCCAACAAAATCGGAAATTCAAAAATTCTTTGCCGATGAAGCAAAAGAACGCTTTGGCATAACGGTCACAGATTTAACCGCCCCACATTTTTTAGGTAAATTTTCAGCAATGGATTCTTTGGATACAATCGATATGTTTGTGGCATTTGAACGTGCATTCGGAATACGTGTGTCCGATAAAGATATCGAAGCAATGAATAATTTTTCACTGCAACAGGTCACAAATTACATTTACAGCAGATATGTCGCAGGGGGCAAAACACCAATGTTTACCCCAACCACAAAACAGGCCGCACAATATTCCGGTTTGCGAATCCAAAAAGACGGACAGCCATACTGCCAATTATTGGGCGCAAAGTGTAATAAACCAACACGGGTGAATTATACCAGTCAACCATACTGTCAATTCATAGATTGTAAGATATATAAAAACTTTCAAAAATTACGTTAAAAAACACCGGCATTTGCCGGTGTTTTTTTAACATTTTAATACATCGTTTGCAGTACGTGTTTGTTTTTATCCAGATTGGATAACATTTTACCACTGCCACATGCGACACACGCCAATGGATTATCAACCACAAATGCCGGTAATCCCGTTGCCGCACGAATCGCCGCATCCAAACCACGCAACATTGAACCACCACCGGTCATCGCAATACCCAAATCCGCAATGTCCGCAGATAATTCAGGTGGCGTTAATTCCAAAGCCTGACGTACGGTGTCAACAATTTTCGATACCGTCTGGGCCAGCGCAGTCGCAATCTGGGATTCTGTGACAACCGTTTCACGTGGCGTTCCCGACAACAGGTCACGACCCTTTATCTTCATGGTTAATTCGTTTGTTTTATCTTTGGGCATAATGGCCGTGCCGATACGCTTTTTAATTTCTTCGGCGGTATTTTCACCAATTAATAAATTCTTGGTCTTGCGGACATAGTCGATAATATCAACGTCCATCTGATCGCCGGCGGTACGAACCGCATTCGAATAAACAATGCCACCCAATGACATAACCGCAACTTCGGTTGTACCACCGCCAATGTCCAACACCATTGAACCCACAGGTTTTTCAACCGGCAAACCCGCACCAATCGCCGCAGCCGTTGATTCTTCGACAATATAAACTTTGCGTGCGCCGGCGGCGTCGGCGGCCTCTTGTATGGCGCGACGTTCAACCTGGGTCGCACAAGATGGTACGCATATAATAATCAATGGGGCGGCCAAAGGACTGCGATGATGGACTTTACGAATAAAGTATTTAATCATTTCTTCGGCAACTTCAAAGTCCGCAATAACACCGTCCAATAACGGACGTACCGCAGATATAGTCCCAGGTGTACGACCAAACATTTGTTTCGCTTCGGTTCCGACGGCCAAAATTTCTTTCCGGCCCATCAAACGATTTTCCGCAACCGCAACAACAGATGGTTCGTTCAATACAATGCCACGACCTTTGACATATATCAAAGTATTCGCAGTACCCAAATCAATTGCCATGTCCGCAGAAAAAAACTTCATCAACCAATTATACATTTATTTCCCCATAATTTTGTTTTTTGCACTATAAATCACGTATGGCAAAAAATCAAGATGCGACAACAAATTTATTTGACTTAACGGATATTGTGCTATTATGGGGACACTATGATACGTGATACAATAAAAAAACATGCAGATTTCGCAATGGGGGATTCCGACCCATCTGCACGCTGTGCATACTTTTTGGTGCGGGCAAAAAATGCAAAATTCCCCGACGACCCACGATACGGTTTAATCGTCACAAAAAAGACTTTTAAACACGCTGTGGACAGAAATCGGGCCAAACGATTAATACGTGATTGGATTTGCGCCAATGAAAATTTGTTGGTGCGTGAATGGGACTATGTATTTGTGGTGCGTCGTGATATATTAACCGCCAATCGTACAGATGGACGGGTGGCAATGAAAAAAGCACTGCATTATTTAAAAAAACTGTATAAAAATGCAAAATAATCAATCTTGGGCGCAAAGGGCGGCATGCGCATGCGTGCGGGCATATCAATGTACAATATCACCAATTATCGGCGGACAAAATACATGCCGTTTTACCCCCAGTTGCAGCGAATACACACGCATCGCAATACAAAAGCACGGTATTGTGCGTGGTATATGGTTGGGAATACGACGTATATCACGTTGCAGGCCCGGTGGCGGGTTCGGTTACGACCCTGTGCCTTGACAATGGGCGGGATTATGATAGAATTTTATTTATGCCAGACAAAATTAAACATAAGGATTAAAAATGTCTTTTCGTGCAACCGTTGAATCTATGTCTAAAATCATGGACGATATGGGAATTACAGAGTTAGATTTAGAACGCCAATTCTTGTTCGGCGTATACCGTAAACATATTCATTTATCAAAACAGCAAGCCACCGCAGCGGTCGCCGTACCAACGGCAACTTTGACCGAATGTAAACAAGCCGCCAAATGCGATGCAAACATTTCAGGTCATGTGGTAAAATCGCCAATGGTCGGGGTGGTTTATTTGGCGCCAGAACCCGGCGCAGAACACTTTATCGAAGTGGGCGCAACCGTCAAAGTCGGCGATACAGTCGCATTGGTCGAAGCAATGAAAACTTTTAACCCAATCAAGGCAGATAAAGACGGGGTCGTGAAACAAATTCTGATTACAGATGGCGCAGCCGTTGAATTTGACCAACCTTTAATCGTTATCGAATAATATATAATATGTCACAAATTAAAAAAGTTTTAATCGCAAATCGGGGCGAAATCGCATTAAGAATTATTCGCGCATGTCGTGATATGGGTATTCGAACGGTTGCCGTATATTCTGTGGCGGACCGTGATGCAATGCATGTGCAATTGGCCGACGAATCCGTCTGTATCGGACCGGCGGCGGCACGGGATTCTTATTTAAATGAATCTGCAATATTGACGGCGGCACTGTTGACCAATTCCGATGCAATTCATCCGGGATATGGATTTTTGTCCGAACGGGCAGATTTCGCACGTAAAGTTGAACAACATGGAATGATTTGGATTGGACCAAAGCCAGACATGATTGAAAAAATGGGCGATAAGGTTAATGCAAAAAAGACCGCCATTGAATGCGGATTGCCCGTCGTCCCCGGTTCAGATGGCGCCGTCGATTCTGTGGACAGCGCTTTACACATCGCAGAAAAAATCGGCTACCCCGTTATGTTAAAGGCGGCGGCCGGTGGTGGCGGACGTGGCATGCGGCCGGTTATGGATGCAGAACAAATGGCCGAAGCATATCAATTAACAAAAAATGAAGCAAAGTCTGCATTCGGCGATGATACACTGTATATAGAAAAATTATTAACACATCCCAGACATATAGAATTCCAAGTGTTGGGCGATAAACATGGTAATGTCGTAATCTTTGGTGAACGTGATTGTTCACTGCAAAGACGAAATCAGAAAGTTATGGAAGAATGCCCCGCTGCGATACTGTCACAAAAACAACGTGACGATATGATTGAAATTTGTAAGACTGCCGCCAAAAAAATGGGATATACAAATGCCGGGACTTTCGAATTTATGTTCGAAGATGGTAAATTCTATTTCTTGGAAATGAATACCAGATTACAGGTGGAACATCCTGTAACAGAAATGGTTTATGGCGTAGATTTGGTGCGTGAACAAATTCGTGTGGCCGCAGGTGAAAAGTTGGGATATACGCAGTCCAATGTTATTCCAAATGGACATGCAATCGAATTTCGTATAAATGCCGAAGACCCCGATGATTTTACACCATGCGCAGGTAAAATATCACTGTATGCGCCATCGGGCGGGTTGGGCGTACGTGTGGACAGTGCTGTTTACACCGGATACACAATTCCACCAACATATGATTCAATGATTGCAAAACTGATTGTGCATGCACAAAACAGACCGGCATGCATTATGCGGGCAACACGTGCGTTGGACGAATTTGTTATCGAAGGTGTTAAAACAACTATTCCTTTGCAGAAAAAACTGTTGGCAAACAAAGATGTCAAACAATTAAAATTCGATAACAAGTGGTTGGAATCATACCTGAAAAACCAATAAAAATACCGGCGTTTGCCGGTGTTTTTTATGCACAAAAGTAAAATAATTATACAGTATAATTTATTTGCAAATCTAAATTTTATTGTTATAATAGTTGTCGCTTGGGTGGTTAGCTCAGTTGGTTAGAGCGTTACGTTGACATCGTAAAGGTCGTTGGTTCGAGTCCAATACCACCCACCATGAATTTTTCCCAGTTATCTGGGATTTTTTATTTTTTGAATCATCCATGGTACCGAACCGCGAAATTTGATCATTCTTAGATTCCCGCCATCTCAATGTTTTCCAGCATAAAAAACAACCATGAAACATTCAGGTGGTACCAAAAGTGAGACATGTATATATAAAGAACTTAGTTTTACGAAAAAAAATTTATTATTTTCGCATTTCTTTCAAAAAAAGTGATGGAAAGTTCAGTTCTATAAAAAAGAGCCTAGGAACAAGCGATCTAAATTTGGCTATCCAAAGGCTCGCATTAGTGAAAAAGGAGCTTTCTATGCAAATAATAAATAATGTGGAACTGGATACCACTAAACCAGTAACTATTGATCAATATCTAAATCAAATTGCACAAACCGATGAAGAACGAGCGCGCATTATAGAAAACGAATATAAAAATTTATCGGACACTCAAGCTATTGATAAATATTTCAAATGTGAAGAAATACTAAGACTAAGCAAAACTGGAAACAGCGCTACATTGACAGAAAGATGTTCCGCGGGCATGGCTGCAGAATTAGAACGCAACAAGCTTCACATATTGATCCATTTTATTCGCGCAAAGACCAACCCAGCGATACAGTATCAATTCAAGCAACATCAACAATTATTTACACCACAATACACGTCTTGGGAACAAATGGTATACGGCACACAAACTATGATACCGGTAATGCCCGCAATCAACAAACAATACATGCCACAATATCCAAGCATGCAAATGCCCCAAAATACCATAAGAGAAATTCTAACAGAATCTCTGAAACGTAATAGTGATACAATCAAAGAGAGATTCCCGCGGATATTAGCAACATTATTGAAACCGGTAAATCTATCTCTGGACGATGATTATTCTAAATTGAACAATGAAAACGTGATAAAGAAAATAGTTGAAGCGCTAACTAGCAGAACCAATCTAAACAATGATTCTAAAAACAAAACAATGGACGTATTGCGTAAGGTTATAAAGCAGGCTCATAAGAAAGAACCAGAATTTTACAAAGGGGAAAAATTACTTTATTACACAGAAAGGTTACCAGAAACACCAGCGGGCGAAAAAGAAGAGTTTGGCACGTTTACCGAAGAACAATTAGCAAAAATTTTTGACCCAAAATATGATTTCTTCAAAACACATCCTGATGAATTTTTAGCATGTTTGGTTGCATTGTTTTCTGGTTCAAGAACAAATTTAGCTGTCACTTTGCAGTTCGGAGATTTTATTGAAAAAGATGGTGTTCATTGTATTTGGTTCCGTAAAAACCATACCAAGAAAAACAGAAAAAATAAAGCTAGTGAACGAAAATTAGCTATTGCAAAACAATTATTAGATTTTGGTTTTTTAGATATGATAAAGGCACGACAGAAAAAAATGGGTGCGCAAGAGACAGATTTTATATTTGACCGCGCAGCTAGTTCAAAGGGCGATCCTGCTAAAAAATTTATGGCACCATGGGAACGCTTTATACAGAATGAGTTAGGAATCGTATCACGTGATGGTAATAAATACTCTTTTCATTCTTTCCGCGACACAATAAGCAAACACACAAAAAGACTAAAGATTGACGATTCCATTGTTGATGACATTATTGGTTGGGAAGGAAGCACTATACGGCAAAAAAACTATCTAAAATACTCTACAGAAGAAATCAAAGAAGCTGTTGATAGAATTGAGTATCCAGAAGAAATTTTACATCTTGATTATTGGAAAAAAATAATCCCAGATCTTTATATCAATCCAGAAAAGATCAGCACTAAGCGCGGAAAATACAAACCACACATCAACATTGATTAGGTTTTATGGGGTGGTAGGAAAAACACATCTTACCACCCCATTCGCGAAACAAACCTTGTGATAGTCATAGGTTGTACTTCCATCAATTTCGCAATCTTATATTTTGATATTCCCGCATCTAGTAATTTCCGGATGCGTTTTTTATTTTTAGCTAATTTTAGTTTTTTAGATTGAGCAGAAACAGGTCTACCCAATCGTTTACCTTTTGCGCGAATGTTATCCAGAGATGCTTTTGTTCTTTGACTTATAAGGTTACGTTCTATCTCTGCAGAAAGACCAAAAGCGAAAGCCATAACCTTTGATTGAATATCGTTTCCTAACCTATAATGTTCTTTCAACGTCCACACCTGACAATTATTATTCAGGCAAATTTCCAAAATATGCATAACTTCTAACAAAGAACGCCCAAGCCGCGAGATTTCTGCCGCGATTAGAATATCATTTGGTTGTATTGTTTCTAATAATTCGCCTAGTTTACGTTTCTTTAGCGGCTTTCGTGATGATATTGTTTCTTCTACCCACTGATCTATATTGATATTTTGTTGTGCCGCGAATTGTGTTAGTTCGTGTTTTTGATGTTCACATGATTGCTTGTTTGAAGACACGCGGATGTACCCAATTATAGCCATTTTTTATACCTTTATGTTGTAAAAATCCTTGTTTTTTTATAGAACGATAAAATCAACATATTTTTAGCTTGTTTGAAATGGTTAGATTATAAAAAGTCCAAATTTATAAATCCCAGAAAACAGGCATTCTTTCATATTCAAATAGATTGCTCACTTGAAAGCGCGCAATCCATAACAAAACGTTGGTTTATGTAAGTATTTCCAGGGAAGATTTTACAACAAATTTTTGAATACCAGGAAATACAATATGAGAAAAAATACAGGGCTTATTGTCGCGAATACAGCAAAGAAAGATGAATTTTATACAAGCTATGACGATATAAAAAAAGAGCTTGTAAACTATGCAAAGTATTTCAAAGGCAAAGTCATATACTGTAATTGTGATGATCATTACGGTATTGGCAAAGGAACACCTAAATCAAATTTTATAAAATATCTCGCGGACAATTTTCAAGCATTCGGAATCAAAAAAGTTATCGCCACACACTACGAAGCCGGCAAAAAATCAACGATGTATATTTTGAACAAAGATAATACTGGCGATGGCATTATATGCAGTGAAGATATAGAAGAAATACCACTAAAAAGCGATGGGGATTTTCGTAGCGCGGAATGTATAGAATTATTGAAACAGGCTGACATAGTAATAACAAATCCACCGTTCTCGCTGTTCAGGGAATATGTGGCTCAGCTCATGGAATACAAAAAGAAATTTATAATCATCGGAAATCAAAATGCAATAACGTATAAAGAATTTTTTCCATTGATAAAAGCAAATAAAGTATGGCTTGGCATGACAATGGACAGTTCAAACAGATGGTTCGCGGTACCGGACGATTATGAGCAATATCATAAAATAGAAAATGGTGTAAAATATGCTTTTGTTGCTGGTGTTGTATGGTTTACTAATTTGCCGCATAGTAAACGAAACGAAAAACTAGAAACAGGGAAAACATATCATGGCTTTGAATCAATGTACCCAAAGTACGATAATTATGATGCTATAGAAGTTGGAACTGTTAGAAATATGCCAATGGATTATGATGGACTAATGGGAGTTCCTATTTCGTTTTTGCATAAATATAATCCTGAACAATTTGAAATTTTAGGTTTAGATGATCATAGAGTTGAGTGGCGCGGCAGGGGTCCAGATCTAAATGGAAAGGCATTGTACAGAAGAATAATCATTCGTAAAAAGCAAGGAGCATAATAATGACTATGACAATAACAACACCAGTTATAACTATTCGTGAATTGGTAAAAAATTATAAAGATAGTGGCGATAACGGTGTTGTTGCCTATCATGGAACTTTGAATGTAAGACCAGCATATCAGCGCGCGTTCGTATATGAACCAAATGATCGTGATCGCGTTATGATGTCAGTTTATAATGGATTACCACTGAACAGTATGTATTGGGCAATCAATCCAGATGGTACATACGAAGTAATTGATGGGCAGCAACGCATTATTTCAATCTGTCAATTTATTACTAACGATGACGGACATGGCAACCCAATAGCAATCAATTTCAATGGGAAAAACAATCAATCTTTTGAAGGATTATCGCCAGAGAAAAAGGAAGAGATTTTAGATTATCGGTTGCAAGTGTATTTATGTAATGGAACGGATGATGAAAAATTAGAATGGTTTCATACTATAAACATTGCCGGCAAACAGATGACTGAACAAGAATTGCTGAATGCGAATTATACAGGATCATGGTTATCAGATGCCAAACAGTATTTCTCTAAAAAAACCAATAACAAAGCATTGAGCATATCTTTTTGCGATAATGATGATCGGCACATGTTGGTAAATAAGGATGCTGTCGCGGCAAATCGTCAAGAATTGTTAGAATTGGCATTACGGTGGCGCATATCTAAATCAGATCAATATCCAGAGATAAAAGATTACATGGCACAACATCGTTTTGATGAAAACGCAAATGAACTTTGGACTTATTACAAGTCTGTCATAGAATGGGTAAAAACAACATTCCCAGAGTATCGTAAGGAAATGAAAAGTATTGATTGGGGAACATTATATAACAAATACGGTAATAATCAGTACGACCCCGCGGTATTAGAAGCCGAATTGAAACGATTGTTTGACCTGTACAATGTTGATCCTGACGGGTTGAAAAAGAGTGGCTTTTATGAATACGTGTTGTCTGGAGATCGTACATTGATATGGCATCGTATATTCAGTGATAAACAACAACGTCAGGCTTATGCGAACCAAGGTAAAAGATGTGGTGGACGTTGCGGACGCGAAATGCCGTTTTCTGAACTAGAAGCGCACCATAAAGTAGCCTTTATAGATGGTGGCGAAACGACAATAGATAACTGTCTGATGTTATGCCACGATTGCCACGCGGATATAACAGCAAAGCAAAATCACGATAAGTAATAACAAAACGTCCCTTCTGGACGTTTTTGTTTGAATACCGCGACAAAAATCAAGCAATATAAAATTTGCCCCAGTTTATCAAAAAACGGCTTTCTGGTATAGTTTGTAGTGTTTGAGAAAAAAGCGCGCTATAGTCCGATTATAAGCGATTTATCATATGTTTTATAAACAGATCCTGCGCGCATGTATAAAACAGGCTTTTTTATGGTTTTTTGCATTGTCCAAAATGGGTACACTTAGAATATACAAATAAAAAATGTCTAAACTAAGTTTTTTTCTTGACTTTTAGACACGATTCAGTATAATCTAAACAGATATAAAGAGTTAGGTTAGACAAAAGGATAAAAAAATGAAATTCTTATATTGCCGCGTGTCGTCAGTTTACCAAAACACCGACAGGCAAACTTTGGACGAAAAAGGCTTTGACCGCGTGTATACTGACAAATGTAGCGGTAAGGATAGAGAACGTCCTGAATTGGTAGCTATGTTGGGTAATTTGAGACCAGGAGATGAAATCACATGCCACAGTTTAGACAGATTGGCTAGAAACTTGTTTGATTTGCAGTCATTGGTAAAAGAAATCACAGATAAAGATTGTTCAGTGGTGTTTGTGAAAGAAAATTTGCGATTTGAACCAGGGAAAGATAATGCAATGAGTACGTTGATGTTACAAATTTTGGGTAGTATCGCGGAATTTGAGAGAGCATTGATAAAAAATCGCCAAGCAGAAGGAATCGCAATAGCCAAAGCCCGCGGAAAATTCAAAGGTGGAAAAAATAAGTTGGATGATGATGATATAACAGAATTGAAAGAGTTGGTTCGCAAAAAGAAAATGCATATAACAGAAGTTGCTGAAAAATTTGGACTTTGTAGAGCTTCCGTTTATAACTATATGAAAAAACCAGAAAAGGATAAAAAATGAGTATAGGTGTTGGTTTTGAGTGGGTAGGCAAAGATGTGATAATTCGTAGTCTGTCTGGAAATTATCTCTATACAGTCAAAAATGCAAAAACAGCCTATTACCAAGGGGGAGATGTTATAGTCCGCGGTAATAGCTATGAGACAATTCTTTTTACAGCGGATGGTATTAGGCGGTATTTATAGTTGTTGTTTGTGTGTCTTAGCTGATATTTATGGGAGTTGACCGCGGGATATTAGCTAAGCCCACACAGTTTTTTTATCTTGCGAATTTTCCTTTGGGTTTTGGTTAGGTTTTTCTTTTTAGTTGGTTGTTTTGGTAAGGGGTTGAATAAGGTCTTGGGGCAATAAATACGATCAGAACACAACACATTACCTTGGATCAATTCTTTTGTGCAGTAGCCTATAACAGTTTGAATATCAGAGTAAGGAACAAGCTTTATTTTATAGTTTATTTCTCTGTCTAGTCCGTAATGTTGTTTGAATCTGTAACTAGCCTTTTGCATCGTTTCTTCTATAAGGTTTTTTGGTAATTGCGCGCCCGTTGTTTGATCTATAAATGTTCCAAGTAAGTGTAGATGCCATGGTTCAGTTTGGTCTACATTTTCAAAGAAGGCATCAAAATCATATACACTATCTATCCACAGTCTTTTACAATTCAATAGGTGTTTTATAAATTTAGACAAGAGATATTTCATTCTATCCGCGAAGCAACCAATATCATACGTCTTGAACTCATAAGGTAAAGTGATAGTTATAAAATAGGTGGATGTATCGTGCGGAATTTTATTGTATATAGTTTGTTGTATAGATTCTAGTTGTCTTTGTAATTCTTCTTCTGTCATTATTTAGTCCTTATGCTTTATGTGTTATACTTTAGGGGGAAATAAAATAAAAAAAGAACTTGCATCAACGTGGAAATTGTATGCTATTTTTCTTAGATTTCTACTGATTCCGAGCCGCAATGATTCCCTTATAGAGTGCCAGCTAATCAGTGTTTGTATATCTTTTGCCGCGGTGGATCCCTTTATAAGCTTGGTGGCAATAAGATAGAAAAATTATTGTGTCTACATCGTTTTTACCCCATAGTTTTGTCTGAGTAAATTACAGAGACACGATGCGATATAAAAGCCGGCTAAGCAAACGTGGCTCTATGGTTCAGGATTGTTCAAAAAATAGTAGCTTGGGGGATTTTACGGACTACGAAGAAACCCCATCAAGCCATTCACAAAAACTTGGTGGGGTTACATTAGTGAAACTCTATGCAAATCTTGTGAATGTATCCAGGTAAAAAATCAGTCTATTTGTCTTTCACTAATGTCTGATTCTTTATCTTTTCAAATAATAGAACTGTTATTTTTTATTTTCTTGCGTTGTTATGATTTTACTATCATTCAATTCGTACTGTTTGATCTCTTGGCGCGCGATTTCTTGATCTACTTGTCTTAGGATGTTACTTACGATTTGCTTTCTTACTTTTGGGCTATCTACTGTAAAATTAGACGGAAAAGACACTGAATACTGATGCCGCGGTGCAGAAGTGTAATATACCCTAAAGCCGTCAACATGCAGCATTTTCTCAAAACACAAACTAAACGTACCAACCAATATATCTTTGTCGCGATCTAGTTTTTTTACTGTTAGTTCTGTCAAATTCATTACTTTTCTACCGTATACAGATGATTAGAACTATAAAAAATCTTCGGAAATATATCGCGGGGAATAACCAAGTAAAAAGCCCCCGATCGTAATCAACCACCTTGTATAAAGCGCGCAAATTTGGAAGTATTTACTAAAAAGTACTTACTATCATCAGTACATACTAAGGTTCAGTATGTACTAAAAAAGTACTTACTAGAACAAAATTTAGGGCATTCTATTGACATTCGCCATTTTTCAATATATACTTTGCCTACGAAAACACTGAGTGGCTGTCGTTGGTACCGGAACCACGAAAAAAGGTACTGGAAAAATGAAAAAAGTGGGAGATTCCTGGGACTTTTTAGGTCGTGGAGAAAGTCCAATACCACCCACCATTATTTGCCAAGATGGTAAATAACATAATCAAAATCTGGGAATAATATGCGAATGCACAATTAATCTTTAATCTGGTTTCAACGGGTTTCAATGGACGCCCCGTTGGCGTCTGTTTTTTTGTAAAAAAAGGACAAATCAATATGGCAAAAAAATATTTAATTACTTCTGCGTTACCATATGTAAACAATAATCTGCATATTGGACATCTGATTGGATGTTGGTTACCCAGTGATATTTACGCACGTTTCTGTCGGGCAATGGGGCGTGATGTACTGTACGTTTGTGGGTCCGACGAACACGGCACAACCAGTGAAGTTGGCGCAATGAAGGAAGGTTTGTCCGTTGAAGAATATGTCGATAAATATCGCGTTGCACACGAACAATCGGCCCGTGACTTTAATTTGTCTTTTGATATGTATGGGCGCACACACACAGAACGCCAAGAAAAATTAATCCAACAATTATTCAAACGTTTAGAAGAACAAGATATGTTGGTTGAAAAAACATCCGTTCAACCATATTCAATAAAAGACAAAATGTTCTTGGCCGACCGATTTGTTATTGGAATTTGCCCAAAGTGTGGTCACGACAAAGCATATGGAAACGAATGCGATAAATGCAGTGCAACTTTGGAACCGGAACAATTAATTAATCCACACAGTGCAATCACCCCAGATTCACCGGTTGAAATGCGGGAAACAAAACACCTGTACTTTAAATACAGCGCAATGCAAGACGCACTGCGCAAATGGATTGATTCACGTCGCGGGTGGTCAAAAACCGCATTGGCAATCGCAAACAAATGGTTAAGCGAAGGTTTGCGTGACGGCCCAATTACACGTGATTTAAAATGGGGAATTCCCGTAAACAAGCCCGGATATGAAAACAAAGTTTTCTATGTTTGGTTTGATGCACCATGGGGTTATGTTTCTATTTCACAGGCCGCAAATGAAAATTGGGCCGATTGGTGGCATGGTGGTGATGATGTACATTACACACAATTTATGGGTAAAGACAATGTGTCTTTCCATTCTATATTCTTTCCGGCCCAAGAATTGGCAATGAATGATAATTGGAAAACCGTTGATGTATTAAAGGGTATGAATTTCTTGAACTTTAATGGTTCAAAGATTTCAAAATCAACCGGCAATGGTATATTCTTGAATGATGCAATTCGCGAATTGCCCGCAGATTATTGGCGGTACGCATTAATCGCATCGGCACCAGAAACCGATGATACAGACTTTACAATCAACCGTTTCGCAGAAATCGTTAACAAAGATTTAAATGGTATGTTGGGGAACTTTGTATCACGCGTTTGCAAATTAACCCAGAAAAATTTTGGTAACAAAGTACCCGCCGCAGGTGATATCGAACCGGATTTAGAACAAGAAATTAATCAGAAATTGTCAGAATTAACCAACGCTTTGGATGCATGCGAATTCCGTGCATCAATTGCGGCGTTGCGTGGACTGTACGCAATTGGTAATGAATATATGACAAAATGCGAACCATGGACCATGGTGAAAAACGGCGATTTAGATGGGGCGGGAAAATGCTTGAACACATGTATGCAAATGATTGATTTGTTTGCACGGGTGTCTGCACCGGTTATACCGGGTGCAGCAGAAAAAATGCAAAATATTTTTGCAGATAAAAAAGATTTGTCTTGGCCAAAATCTTTTGAACGCCGTATCGCAAATGGCGCAGAATTTGTTGTGCCGGAAAACTTGTTCGGTCGTATCGACGATGAACGGGTTGCACAATTGAATGAAAAATACACACCAAAGAAAAATGTGCCTGTACCGGTCGTGGCAAAAGTTGTGTCCGTCGAACAACATCCCACACGTGAAGATTTGCACGTATTAATGGTTGATTATGGTGCAGACAAAAACGTACAAATCGTGTGCGGCGCACCAAACGTAAAACCCGGAATGCACAGTGTTTTGGCACCCGTGGGTTGCGTTTTGCCGGGCAATAAAAAACCCATTACACCACGTGCCGTGGCGGGCGTTGAATCGTTCGGAATGCTGTGCAGTGCAGGCGAACTGGGGCAGGGGGACATTGGTAAAAATATAGTTGAATTAGACACTAATACAAAAATAGGATCAGAATACAAATGATAAATAATATTAAAAGAAAAGTTAAAATTATCGGTTATGAAAAGTTAGCAGAACCAAGAAAGGTATCTTTTATTTCTTTCTATGGTTGTGAAAAATGCAACGATTTTCCAAATTGCATGAATCCGGCAAACTGTACGTTTGTTAAATATATTTCAGAAAGAATGGTAAAAGAAAATGTGTCATATACACATTTGAATAATACGCCTATCTTAAGATTGGTTTTGCCAACCGAACAAGACCAAGCACACGCACAACAAGTAATTGCACGGGCGCAAAAACTGCGCACAAATCGTGCATTAATAAGTCACGTAAAGGCAAAATAATGGGAATGCGATTGGTTTTGGTTTCTTGCTGTGCACCGTGTTCGGCGGGCGCAATTAAACAATTGGCAGAAACACAAATACCAAACGTCGATGATTTTATCGTCTTGTTTTACAACCCAAATATTTTCCCGGAATCCGAATACACAAAACGCATGAACGAACAGATTAAATACTGTGAATCATGCGGTGTAAAATATGCCGTGTTGGAATACGACCATGACGCATGGCGGAATGCGGTTCGTGGATTCGAATCCGAACCCGAACGGGGTGGACGATGTTCGATATGCTTTGAATACAGATTTAAACGGGCGGTTAAATTTGCACGTGAAAACGGATATAACGCAATCGCATCTGTGTTGGGTGTATCCAGACACAAAAGCCAACAACAGGTCGACAATGCCGCACAATCTGTATGCGACGACATTTTGTACATACCTATTAAATGGGACGAAGGAATGCGCAGCCAGATTAATAAAGAATCTGATTTTTACAGACAGAATTATTGCGGATGCGAATTCAGCATCAGAAAAATATAAAAAAACACCGGCAAATGCCGGTATTTTTTAACAATTTTATTAACGTCTTTTGGTATAGCGATTTGGATACAAACCCGCACCAACAACCATTGCCATCATTGGGTCTTTGCAAAAACCATTACGAATGTATTCACGGCAACATTTTATTTTACGTTCTGCGCTTAACGGCAAAGTGACAGACGCCCCCATGCACATATCACACTTAAATACCACAAAGCCATCATAAGGAAATTCGAATACCAATTTGCCTTGTTTTAAATTTTCGGTACCAACTTCATATTCTAATTTTGCAACACCCGTACCAATGCAGTTGGATGTGACACCACGAAACATACGTGTCATATCCGTTGCACGTTGTAAAGATATGGGTTTACCAATCTTTAACAATTCGCCCCCGGGGTACGTTAAATAAACTTGAATTTGAGTATCTGCCGTAGTTCTTTTTGACATATTTTATTACCTTTTTTTACCACTGCGATTAGGCGCAGGTTTTATAATTCTGTAATTAGGTTGCGTTTTGTTAAGCCTGTAATCGGGGGTCTTGTTCATGTTATACAGCAAACAATCCACAATGCATCCGCCACGCTGCGCCGCAGTGGCCGAAAATTCAACCGCATGCGCACAGTTTTTATAACGGGGCTGCATACACAAATCATTTATATCACGATATGGACAGAAATGCCAATCATCATACTTGGTACAAAAATACATTTTATCCTCTTATTTACCACCATAACAGTATCACATATTTCACATTTGTCAATTTGTATTATTCTGTTTGCGATTATGTAAAAAACGTCTATAATAACCCCGTTATTAAAAAAAGGTTTTATATGTCATCTGTTTTTGTTTTCCCGGGACAGGGCGCACAAGTCGTCGGCATGGGTAAAGATTTATACGACAACAACGCCAATGCACGGGCCGTCTTTGATGAAGTAGATGCCGCATTGGGTGAAAAGTTATCCGATATTATCTTTCATGGACCGGCAGAAGAACTGACCTTGACGGCAAATGTGCAACCCGCAATTATGGCAACGTCAATCGCAATGTTGCGGGCGGCAAACGTTCCATTACCCGAATATGTCGCAGGGCATTCTTTGGGGGAATATACCGCACTGTGTGCAGCCGGCGCAATATCGGTGGGTGATGCGGCAAAACTGTTGCGGGTACGTGGTAATGCAATGCAAAATGCCGCACCCGCAGGTTCGGGACTGACCGCCGTTATTATGGGGTTGGATATCGATGCCGTACGGGACATTTGCGCACAGACAGACTGTGACGTCGCAAACGACAATACCGCCGGACAAGTCGTTATTTCCGGCCCACGTGATACGGTCGAAAAAACAATGGTCGCCGCAAAAGAAGCCGGCGCAAAACGTGCAATGCCTTTGGCACTGTCGGTGCCGGTACATTGCCGTATGCAGGCACCCACCGCAGAAATCATGCGTAAAGCATTGGATGAAATAGATTTTAAAACACCAATCGTGCCAATTATTTCAAATAAAACATGTACGCCTTTGACGGATGTAAACGAAATCAAGGATGCGTTGGTATATCAAATAACACACGGTGTACGTTGGCGTGAAAGTGTCTTGGCAATGGCCGAATTGGGAATAACGCAACAAATCGAAATCGGCCCAGGCAATGTTTTAACAGGCCTGTGTTCACGCATCACAGATAAAATAACCGCAACAAAATTGGAGGTTTAATATGTTTGATTTATCGGGCAAAGTTGCTTTAATCACCGGCGCAACCGGCGGAATCGGATGCGCAATCGCAAAAAAAATGAAACAAGCCGGCGCAACCGTTGTCGTGTCCGGACGAAATGTGGCAAAAATGAATGCGGAATTTGGTGATGAATATATCAAATTACCATGCGATTTGGCCGCAGAAGGTGGTGCCGTCGAATTAATTATGGATACAATTGAAAAGTGCGGCAAAATTGATATCTTAATCAACAACGCAGGTATTACAAAAGATACTTTGTTAATGCGCATGACAGACGAACAGTTCGACGATGTAATAAACACAAATCTGCGTTCGTGCTTTAAAATGTGCCGTGCGGCAATTATGCCTATGATGAAAAACAGATTTGGGCGCATTATTAATATGGCATCTATTATCGGTACAATCGGTGGCCCGGGTCAAGCAAACTATGCCGCATCCAAAGGTGGTATGATTGCAATGACAAAATCAATCGCCGCAGAAGTCGCATCACGTGGAATCACCGCAAACGCAATCGCACCGGGATTTATTAAAACACCTATGACAGATGTGTTGGGCGAAGATTTAAAGAAAACTTATCTGGCACAAATTCCGGCCGGGCGCTTTGGCGAACCGGACGATATCGCAAATGCATGCGTGTTCTTGGCATCGGAAGAAGCCGCATATATTAATGGTCAAACACTGCACATCAATGGCGGTATGGGAAGATTTTAATGCAAGAATTTGATGTGATTGTTATTGGTGGGGGACATGCCGGTGTCGAAGCAGCGGCCGCATCTGCACGCCGTGGGGCAAAGACTTTGTTATTGACCCAAGCCATATCTGATTTGGGCGCATTGTCGTGCAACCCCAGTATCGGTGGCCCCGGAAAATCACAAATGGTGGCAGAAATTACCGCTTTGGGTGGTGTTATGGGGCGGGCCGCAGATAAATCCGGAATTCATTGGCGAACACTGAACGCATCACATGGGGCGGCAACCCAGGCACTGCGTGCGCAAATCGATCGTGATTTATATCATAATGCAATCGTTGATATTTTGGGCGAATATGAAAAATTAACAATCCAATATGAAACTGTATCGGATTTGGATTTAAAAAACGCAATCGTAAATGACAAATATCATGCGACCGCAATCGTATTGACCACCGGAACTTTTTTAGATGGCGTTGTGACACGTGGAGATGAAAAGATTTCTGCAGGACGACTGCAAGACGATGGAACATATCAAAATGCCGATAATAAAACATCAAAAACTTTGGTTGAAAATGGATTCAAATTATTGCGATTAAAAACAGGAACGCCCGCACGTATACGCAGGGATTCAATAGATTTTTCTGTCTGTGAAGTGCAACCGGGCGACACGCCACACGATTGGTTTGCAGATGGCGACAAAAATAACACGTATGAATCTGTGTGCTTTATAACACACACAACCGAAACCACACATAATATTATCCGTGAAAATATTGCCCAGGCACCTATGTATAATGGTGACATCCGTGGAACCGGCCCCAGATATTGCCCCAGTTTGGAAGACAAAGTTATGCGTTTCCCGGAACACACTTCGCACCATGTGTTTTTAGAACCCGAAGGATATAACAGCGATTTAATTTACCCAAACGGAATATCAACCAGTTTTGGCAGCGATATCCAAGATAAATGGATTCGCAGTATCCCCGGATTGGAAAATGCAATAATCGACAGATATGGATACGCAATTGAATATGATGCGATTGATGCACGGGCGCTGAATTCAAAACTGCAATCCGTTGATATGCCACATGTGTTTTTTGCCGGACAAATTAACGGAACATCCGGATACGAAGAAGCCGCCGCCCAAGGTTTGGTCGCAGGCAGTAATGCCGCCGCATTTGCATGTGGGTTACAACCGTTGGAAATCAACAGAACAAATTCTATGATTGGTGTTTTGATTGATGATATAACAACGTTGGGGGTTGACGAGCCTTATCGTATGTTCACATCACGGGCAGAATACAGATTAAGCCTGCGCAGTGATAACGCAATTGCACGATTGGGGCCGATTGGTATTGAATTGGGTTTGGTAAGCCAGTCGTGGTATGACAAAATATTTGAATTAAAAAAAGACATCATTGCAGAAAATGATAAATTCTATGCCGGGTATATCGCACGAAACGAACGTGAAATCGCGGCATATAAACGTGATATGGAATTAAAAATCCCACGTGATTTTGAATACAGTGGGTTGGCGGGCCTGACAAACGAATTGGTGGAAAAGTTAACCGCCACACGTCCGGAAAATATCGCAGAACTGTCACGCATACCGGGAATGACACCGGCGGGAATTATGGTTGTGTTGCGCCGGATTAAGGGATGAAAAATAATCTGATTTTGTGTTAAAAAAATTACTGGAATTTATTATATGAATAGGTTATAGTTTTGTCACATTGCCGGTGTAGCTCAGCTGGTAGAGCATCTCATTCGTAATGAGGGGGTCGTAGGTTCAAGTCCTGTCACCGGCACCATAAATAAAAATCCCCGTTTGGGGATTTTTTATTCCAATGATTGACACGCAAATATCATAAACATCATTTTTTGATACATCGTTAATGTCGTGCGACAATGGGCAATCTGATAATATTCAGATTCACTGGAAATCGCCAAAATATCACACATGACATATATTGGCAAATTATGCCGAACACGAAATTGCTCTATTTGAAACCCCGCTTTCATAACAAATCCTTGTTAAATTAAAAACCGCATTTGAAATTCAAAAGCGGTTGGAGGTTACAAACTACTTCAGATAATAGCGCCGTTTATTTATGTATATCACAGCCCTCCAACCGGGGTTGGAGATAGTTTTATGTCATAACAGACAATCTGAAAGAGGTTTGTATGCCCCACATTGGGAATATCCCAATGCATAGATATTATATGCAAAAAATTAAAAATACACAACATAAATAAAAATCCCCGTTTGGGGATTTTTTACATGCGGGGACCACGCATCGGGTTTCCACGATTACCACCCGTATTTGCTTTGGTGGCCGTCGCACCAACACGACCAACAATCACTTTATCACCCAATTGGATTTCATCAGACACTATTTCCGTTTCGGTGGCGGTGGTTAAACCTTTGCTGTATGGAATTAACACCGTTTCGCCATCACGCAACAATGCCATGTGTGTCGCAGGTGTCGCACCGTTTGCATCGGGGATAAAACTGTCAAAACTGCGAACCAAAAATGCCGCATTCTGGGTTTTCCATACGTTCGCACGTTCCGATATAATAATTGTAACAAATGCGGTCATACCCGGCATCAAACGCAAATCAGAATTATCAACATCGATTACAACCGTATAAACAACAACATTTGATGTCGTGGTTGGCGACAGGCGTATTTGACGTACAACACCATTGAATTCTTCGGTTGGGTACGCATCAACCGTAAAGGTCACAGGTTGCCCATCTTTGATAACACCAATGTCCGCTTCGGATACAGATGTTTCAATTTGCATTTTTGTTAAATCTTCGGCAATTTCAAATAAATCAGGTGTTTGGAAAGACGCTGCAACCGTTTGGCCGGTGTCAACTTTGCGTGAAATAACCGTTCCATCAACCGGCGATGTAATTGTTGCATAACCCAAATTCGTAACCGCACGATCATATTGCGACTGCATACGATTTACAGATTGTTCGGCTTGGACATAAGAGGCTTCGGCTTTCTCCATATCGGCACGGGCAATATAGTCTTTTTCATACAAATATTTATTGCGTTCGTATTCGCTTTTGGCCAAGTCACGTTGGGATTTTGCACTTTCCAAAGACGCCAAAGCTTCGTTCACAGACGCCTGTAAAACAGACGGTTCAATTGTTAACAATACATCACCCTTTTTTACCTTGGAATTAAAATCAACATACAAGTTATCAATCGTTCCAGAAACCTGGGACCCAACATTGACAGTATTTACAGGTTGAATTTCGCCGGTGGCACTGACAACTTGACGCAGGTCACCACGGGTGATGTTTAATGTGATGTATTCTGCCTGCTTGGATGCGTCACCGCCAAATAACAACCTGATTACAAATAATGCGGATGCACCCAACAATATCCACCATTTATTACGCCATACAAATCCCCATATACGACGAAAATATGATTTTCGTGGCGCATTATTAACAACATCTGATTGTACTTTCTTTGCCATTTTATTCCCTCTCTAAATTCGTTTTGATTTCGCCCACCGCCAATGCAACCGCCGCACGTTTGGTAAACAAATCATATTTGGCCGCATTGTTTTGCTTTTGCGCAGATACCAATTCAGACTGCGCCGTTTGCCAATCCAACATAGTCGCACGACCAACACGATACATGCCCGCCGTTACTTTTTCGCTTTCCGTTGCAGATTTTAACAGCGTTTCGGTTTGCTTTAATACCGTTTGTGCAGTCTTATAATTATGATATGCGGTATATATATCCAACGTGGCATTGTCCGATGCCGCACGTTCGTTTTCAATCGCACGTTCATAGTTTACTTGGGCGGCACGGGCGTTGTACATGTTCGCAAATCCCGCAAACAAAGGCATTGATGCACGGATGCCGATGCTGCCACTGATGTTATCAGAACCGGCATTAAACGATTCAGACGGCGTGTCAGACCACGACAAAGAACCAGATGCAGATATAGTTGGCAGGTTGCTTAAAAATACACTGTTACGGCGGTGCCATGCGGCATCTTTGTTCGCTGTGGCACGCAGCAAGTCAGGACGTGTTTTTTCAGCCTGGGCAAATAATTCGTCCAAAGTCTTGGTTTCTTGGGGGGTGCCGATTTCAGATGGCAAATCTGCAATCTGAATTTCTTGGTCCGCAGGAAATGACAGTTTGTTCAACAGAGAACCTTTGGCAATTTCACGATTGTTTTTTGCACGTTCCAAATCCAAATCACGACTGGCCAATGTGGTGTCGGCCTTTAACACATCGGCACGGGCAACCGCACCGGCTTTGAATTTATTTTGCGCCGTGTCACGTGCCGTTTGCGCAACATCACGTAACATTTTTGCAGATTTAACGTCTGCATCCGCATTCAATAACGCATAATATGAACCAATTATACCATATATATAATTCTGAACCGTCGCATCATATTCAAAGCCCGCCGCACGCCATGTGGATGATAACTGATTCAAATCAGACAGACGTTTACCAAAATCAAATATCAAATAAGATGCAGACAAGGATGCGCCATATGACCAATCACCCCACTGCTCATTACGATATGGCAAAGACGCATTGGCGGATGCATTTACAGACGGCAAATAATCCGCATAGCCCGCATTCTTGGACAAACGTGATGATTCATACGCCAAATATGATGCCGTGGTCGACGGATTGCGACACAAACCCAATTCAATAATTTCCGGCAAAGACAATACAGAATCCGGCACCGTTGTGCGTGTCAAACAGTCTTCGACCGCACCAAATGCCAGACAAGGCGCAAAAAAGACCGCTAAAAACATGACTTTTTTCATGATTCTCTCTCTTGATGAATATTTGTTTAAATTATAATTATTTTTGTCTTGAAATACAATTATTTTTTGCGTATGATGGTGTCACTGTTATGGCCTGGTGGCAGAGTGGTTATGCAGAGGACTGCAAATCCTTGGATGCCGGTTCGATTCCGACCCAGGCCTCCATAACATTATTTGCCCGAACGGGCTTTTTTTTATTCCCGATTTAATTATTTTTGTGTATTATCGGGATATGATTAAATCTGTTACATTGACCAATTTTCGAAATCATGTCATGGGACGTATCGAAACCCATGGGCATAAGAATATTATCATAACCGGCCCAAACGGCGCAGGTAAAACCGCCGTGTTAGAGGCCATATCAATGTTGGGTGGTGAACGTGGTATGCGTGGCGCTGCAATGACAGATATTGCCCGATTTAACGGCGATGGCGGATTTTCTGTATTCGCAATAACAAATGACGATTGCGAAATTTCAATAAACTTTAATCCCGGCGATACAAACAGGCGGGCAAAAGTCGATGGCGAAAACACACCTGTGACCGAATTGGTGCGCAACGTCAGAATCGTTTGGATTACACCAAAAGAAGACAGATTATTCGTCGAAGGCGCATCCGACAGACGGGCATTCTTTGACCGATTGGCCGCCAGTTTTGATGCCGCACACGCCGGACGAATTGCACGATTAAATAAAACTTTGTCCGAACGGGCGTATGCATTGAAAAACGGCGCAGACAGACATTGGTTGGATGCATTAGATACACAAATCGCAGGAACCGCAATCGCAATCGCCGCCGCACGAATCCAATACGCAGGCGAATTAAATTATTTTTTAAACGACTGTGCAATTTCTGTGTCGGGATTGATTGAAAAAATGCTGATAGACGGGATGTCCGCAGGTGACGCAGAACGAAAATACACCCAATACTTAAAAGAAAATCGGGAATTGGTCGGCGATAAAATGGTAATTGACGGGCCACACAAATCGGATTTTGGGATAATGAATACCAAATTAAACCTGCCGGCACATTTGACCAGTACAGGCCAACAAAAAACTGCGTTGATTAACCTGATACTGGCACACGCAAAACTGATAAACACCAAGACCGGTAAAAAACCACTGATTTTATTGGATGAAGCGGCTGCACACTTGGACCAAGATGCACGCACATGCATGTTTCGGGAACTGGGGGCGGCACATGCACAAGTGTGGGCAACCGGTTTGGATGCAGATATTTTCACCAATATTCCCGATGCAGTATTTGTCACTTGCCAAAATGGTGAAATAAGTAATATAGTATGCCCGGAGAAAAAAGATGGCACGTATTGATTATCAAACTTTATTAGACACCGCATTAAAGTCCGTGGTGAAAGATGCACTGGTACACGCACAATTTAATGGATTGGGCGACGGAACACATTTTTATATAACATTTCGAACACGTGATAATGGCGTTGTGTTGCCGGATTTCCTGCGTATACGATATCCGGATATAATGACAATTGTTTTACAATATTCTTATAACAACCTGCATGTGTCCGAAAAAGAATTCGGGGTTCAATTGACTTTTGATGGACGCCCATTCTTTATTCGGGTGCCGTTTTCGGCATTGGTTGAATTTAAAGACCCGTCGGTGGATTTTATGTTGTCATTCCAACCAAAACCACAAAATGCAGCCGCAGATAACGACATGGAATTACCATTGGAAGAAAGACCAGACACCGTCCCTGACCCGGGTCGGGTTGTGTCTTTGGATGAATTCAGAAAAAACAGAAAATAAAAAAAACACCGGCAAATGCCGGTATTTTTTAACATTTTGATTCGCAATTATTTGTCACGAATTACGGCACCACATTTCTGTTCAACCGATGAAATAACAGAATTCTGTAACGCCAACAAATCTGTATCAGACATGTTTTCCGTCGGCAATATCGTTATTGTAAATGCAATCGACTTTTTGCCATCTGACAAATCAAATGCATCAAACACAACAACATCAGATATGCGTGCATCACACGACTTTGCAACAGATGTCAATTTTTCTGCAGGTGTATCGACATCTGTGATAAACGCAAAGTCACGTGTTATTGGTTGAAATTCTGATAATACAGGTTGCTTGCCACCGCGTTTGGTCGGCAAGTTTTCAATATCATCAACAATCGCAATAACAACGTTTGTTTTAATGCGCAGTTTTTTAGCAACAGATGGATGTAATTCGCCAAATTCTGCAATTTTCTTTTTGCCTTGATACAATGCGCCATATCTGTATGGATGCGCCCAACGTGGTGCATTTTCTGACGATACGGTAAAGCGTTGACCCGCCATCAATGCAATCAAATCGGCCTTGACATCATAAATATCAACCGCACGATTGCGACGTGTCCAATGCTTTGGTGAATTGCTGCCCGTGCGAACAATACAAACAGATGTATGTTGCTGGCCCGGCATATCACCATCAAATACAGTACCCAGTTCAAAAATATTTAAATCTGGGTATCCACGCTTTTCATTATTAGAAACCGCAATCAACAGATTTCCCAATAAATTATTTCGTGCGGTATTCAAATCTACAATTATAGGATTTGCAACAGGAATTATTGGTTTATCAATCAACAATTCTTCAAAAACAGAATTGCCAAAACCAAATGTTACCGTTTCGTTTAATCCACGATTTGCCAATTTTTGTTTTAATTCTAAATCTATGTCTTTATGAAAAGCGTTTGTTACGGTGTCTGACATTTTTTTAAGACCAACTTTTTCATAACCATATATACGAACCAAATCAGCAACAATTGTTTCTGGAATTTCAACATCAACACGTGCAGGACATGGCGTAACAGTCCATGTATCACCACTGATTTTTATTGTATACCCCAAACGTTCTAATATAGTTTTTTGGGTTTCTGGGTCCATATCAAAACCAATTTTTTGTGCAAAATATTTTGGCGTATATTTAATTTTAACATCTGGGGCGGCATCTGTACCGGCGGCAAACGTAGAAACAATTTCACCACCACATGCGTCCATAATTATCTGGGCCGCATACATCGCAGCATTACCCGTTACTGTTGGGTCAATGCCACGTTCATAACGATATGACGCATCTGTTGATACTCCCAGTCTTTTTGCAGATTTACGAACAGATACAGGGTCAAAATACGCAGATTCCAAGATAATATTCTTGGTGTTTTCTGTGGTTGCGCCACGCGCGCCACCAATCACACCCGCCAGTGCCAAAATACCAGACGCGTCTGTGATAACCATATCTGTATCAACCAATTCGTGTTCATTACCAAATAAATCTGTGAATTTTTCACCATTATTTGCCATACGCACAACAATATCGCCATCAATTTCGTCTGCATTAAAACAATGCATTGGTTGCGCCATGTCATAACAGATATAGTTCGTTGCATCAACCGGTGCGTTCTTTGGATTTATACCAATCGCGGCAAGTCTGGATGCAATTTTTTTATTACTTGGTTTAACTGTTATGCCGTGTATTTCAATCATTTTATATGCACGGCATTTATCTGTTTTCAATATAACCTGACGATTTCCAGAAATATTTTTGAACGCTGGGTCGTTTGGTTCAATATATTCACCAATGCCCGCCGCAGATAAATCACGTGCAATACCACGTACAGATAAATAGTCGGGTCTGTTTGGGGTAATACCCGCATCAAAGACTGTTTTTGTTTCCAAAACATCAGAACCAATTACAGAATCAGATGGTAATTCAATAATACCACTGTGGTCGTCATTTATTCCCAGTTCTTTGCCAGAACACATCATACCATCTGATAATACGCCACGCAGTTTACCAGACTGAATTTCATGACCCGCAATTACACACCCAGGCACCGCCAGCGCAGATACCAACCCCACACGGGCGTTTGGTGCGCCACATACAACCTGACGCAGGGTACCAGACCCATCGTCAACCTGTAATACATGCAAATGGTCACTGTTTTCATGTGGTTCGCATTTAACAATTTTTGCCACAATTGGTGATATTGGCGATTGTACGTCTTCGATTTCCAGGCCAATACGGGTCAATGTTTCAGATACAGTTTGTACATCTGCATCTGTATTTAAATATTCTTTTAACCAATCATAAGTCCATTTCATAATTATACCCCCGTATTAAAAACCACTGTTTTTCAACCAACGTACATCAGAATCTGTAAACGCACGTATATCGTTCAAACCATATTTAATCATTACCAGACGTGCCCAACCAAATCCAAATGCAAAACCCTGATATTTATCTGGATTAATATTACAATTTTTTAATACATTTGGATGAACCATACCACCGCACAATAATTCCATCCATTTGTCACCAAATTTCATATCTATTTCAATTGATGGGTCCGTAAATGGAAAGTACGATGGACGAATTCTTAGTTCCAGGTCATCCTTTTCAAAATATTTAGATGCAAATGTTCGCATTGTTGCCAACATATCAGACAAATTTACACCTTTTTCAATTGTATCAATATACAAACCTTCTATTTGACCAAACATTGCAGAATGTGTTGCATCTAATTCTTTGCGATAACATTGACCAACAGTAAACATTTTAATCGGTACACCATTTTTTTCCATCGCACGAATTTGTACCGCAGACGTTTGTGTACGCATTACATTGCCGTTTGTTAAAAAGAAAGTATCCTGCATATCACGGGCAGGGTGATGTAATGGCGTATTTAATGCGGTAAAATTATGCCAATCATCTTCTATTTCTGGACCCGTCATATATGTATAACCCAAAGATTCAAAAATATTTACAACTTCTTTGAAACTTTGTGTCAAAGGATGCAATGTGCCACGATTTTCCGGCAACGGATTTAACGATACATCCAGTTTTTGTTTCTGTAACCCAGCCATCAATACAGCGTTTTCAATTTCTGTCTGGCGCACCTTGAACAATTCACGCAGCGCCTGATTTTCCAGATTTAACGCCGCACGGGCATCGTTATCCAAATTCTTCATTTCTTTTAACCGTGCGGTCATAGTCCCGTTTTTACCAAACGTCGCAGTGTACAACGCCTGTAATTCTTCCAGTGTGTTTATATTTTTAATTTGTTCCTGCATAACTTAAATCCTGAATTCATTTCTGTGACAAAGGCCGTCATATGACGGCCTTGATTATTACAAAAGATATACCCACCGACAAGGTATTATTTTACATCGGTGCCAATAAATCGTTTTGCAGTGTCAACCAATTTGGTGAAGTTTGCATCGCCTGCATACGCCATTTCGGCCAAGACTTTACGGTCCAATGCAACGCCTGCTTTCTTTAAACCATTCATAAATTGGCTGTAAGTCATACCATTTGCACGCACTGCGGCATTGATACGAACAATCCACAATCCACGAAATTCGCGTTTTTTAACACGACGATCACGATATGCATACTGACCCGCTTTTTCTGTTTTTTCACGGGCGGCACGATATGTGGAATGATGACGGCCCAAATAACCTTTGGCACGCGCCAAAATTTTATTATGTTTTTGTTTTACGGTTGTTCCGCGTTTTACTCTTGCCATGACCTGTTACCCCCTTGCTTTATTTCAAACCATATGGGGCCAGAATCTTAGCCTGTCCAACCATATTCTCATTCAAATATTGTGGTTTTGCACCCGCTTTGTTTGCACGGGCGGATTTTTTACGCAACAATTTTTTATGAGAGTTGCGGGCAACACGGATTTTACCGGTCGCAGTCATAGACGCACGCTTTTTCAAGTACGACTTCGTTTTTAATTTTGGCATTTTATATCCTTTTTTAAGATGTTTTTTATGTCGGATGGCAATGCCTTGCCACTTTGACTGACTGTAATTGTGACATATTAAAAGGAAAAATCAAGTTTTTATTGAATGTTTGACTTTTTGTGATTAAAGTATGCCCGATGAACCAAAATAAGATATCTTCCAGAATATACGGTATGATTAAGTCGGCCATGGCTGCGGCTGTGCTGCCCATTCTGTTTATATATATCATGATTGCAAAGCCCGATTATACATTTATGAATGCGACCGCACATGTGGTTGTGCCGGTGGCGCAATGGGTGGGCAATATTGTGACCTGGCCCGTGCGGGCGGTAAAAGATGCCGCAAACAACGTCGCAGAATTCGCAACATTGAGGTCTGAAAACGAAGAATTAAAGGCCAGATTAAACGAATTAATGGCAAATCAAAATAAATGTAAACTTGCATTGGCCGAAAACGACCGTTTAAATAAATTGCTGGATACCGTCACAGCGCAACCATATGATACAGTGGTCGCAGATATCATTCATGATGCCAGCGCAATCGGACATAATACATATTTTATCAACCGTGGTACAAACGACGGTGTTGATAAAGGAATGGTCGTCACCAGCCCTGATATGACGTTGGCGGGCATTATTATCGACAGTGCAGATAACATGTCACGGGTGCGGGCAATAACCGATGCAGATACAAATATCGCCGTGCGTGTCGCAGGTTCGGGCGTATATGGATTTTTGGATGGAAACGGGTCGGCAAACCCAACAATTGGTTTTTTCAGCAATCCCGAATTCCAACCCAGCCCGGGAATCATTTTGGTGACCAGTAATATTTCCGGTGTTTTACCCGCAGGTCTGTATGTGGGCGAAATAACAGAAAAAAACGACGTTAATGTTTTATCGCCAAAAAAATTGTCACAGGTTTTCGTGTTAAAATTTAATTCGAATCACAGCGGATATATCAGATGAAGCAGAATTTAATTAAATTCTTTACTGTGACATTTCCATTTCTGTTGACGGTTGCACTGTGGCATTTATCGCACCCCACGTGGAATCCGGGCGGGGTTTTGGCATTGATTCCGATATTTTACTGCACGTTTGTAAAGCCGGTTAATTGGTTTGCAATATTTTCTGTATTTATGTGCATGGCGTTGGATTACAAATTCCAAACTGTCTGTTTTTGGATTGCGATATATTGCTGTTTATATGCGGTGAATGGATTTCAAAACTGGATTGATTTCCAACGCATGGACAACAATGCCGTGGGGGCATTTGCCATATTTATAACAGCCGCTGTATCAATCTTGGTTATTACAAACTGTTCATGGACGGCGTTTGGACGGGGGATTTGGATTGTTGTGTTGACGTGTGCAATGTATACACCTGTCGTTTCTGGGATTAAAAGGGTGCGCCATGATTGATAAAGAAGTCGCACGTACTTTTGACCGACGCAGCGCACTGTTTTTAACCGCAGGGGCGGTTTTGACATCTGCACTGGTATTACGTATGTTGCAGATGCAATTATTCAGTTATGACGAATATAAACAAAAAAGCGAAAATAACTCTTTCCGGATTCAGATAAATATGCCGGAAAGGGGTAAGATACTGTCACGAAATAATGTGCCTATTTCACGCGATGTGCCGATTTACAGAATCTATATCATCCCAGAAGAATCAGACGACACCGATAAATTAGTGGAAATTTTGGCAAATGATTTAAATTTAAAGCAAAAAAAAGTCGATAAAATTCGGGCAAAAATAAAAAAACAACCGAAATTTCAACCCGTCTTGGTCAGCGAAAATACAAATTGGGCCCAATTGGCACGTATCCAAGCCAAAGGATTACAGGGACTGCACGTGGAAAGCGGATATGCACGTTCGTATGAATTGGGGGCGGCGGGTGCGCAAATATTTGGGTATGTTGGCGAACCTGATAAACCTGTGGCAAATACACCGTTCTTGACAACAGGTATCACCGGATTGGAAAAAAGATTTAACGATGATATAAAAGGCGTTTCGGGTCAAACCGTATCAATAACCAATGCGGTCGGACGCATCACAGGCGAAGATAAATCCAGATTTGTCGCACCAATCGTTGGCGATGATATCAAAACAACAATCGATGAAAATGTGCAAAGGGTTATGTATGATGCTTTGACACAACACAGGGCAGGGTGCGGGGTCGCAATTGATATCAGAAATGGCGATATTTTGGCAATGGTTTCAACCCCCAGTTTTGACCCCAACCAATTCCGCAGCGATGATGCAGAAGAATATATAGAAAATTTGCGGTCCGATTTTGCAAAACCTTTTATGAACAAAGCAATCGAAGGTCTGTACCCACCGGGGTCGACGTTTAAAATCGTTGTTGCGTTGGCAGCGCTGGAATCGGGCGCAATAAATGAAAAAGAAAAAATATTCTGTCCCGGGTATTGGGATTACGGCGACAGACGGTATCACTGTTGGGAAGATAAAGGACACGGTAAAGTCGATTTAGCGGGGGCGTTAAAGCATTCTTGTGACATATACTTTTATCAGGTCGCATTGCGTATCGGTATCGATGCAATTAAAGAAATGGCCATCCGTTTGGGATTTACAGAAAAATATATGGATGATATTTTATCACGTGAAATGGCCGGCGTTATCCCCGACAGATATTGGAAAGAAAAAAATGTCGGATATAAATGGGTGCATGGCGACACCATTATTTCCGGTATCGGTCAAGGATTCATACTGTCAAATTGCCTGCAGTTGGCGGTTATGACCGCACGGGCAACATCCAATAAAGTCGTCGTCCCCAGATTGATTTCCGACGGCACACGACCAAGGTTTGCGTCAATGGGTCTGCGCCAGAAAAATATCCAAGCCGTTATGCGTGGATTGGAACAAGTGACAAAAAAAGGCGGCACCGCCGCAGGCAGCGCAATAAATGTTAATGGTAAAAAAATGGGGGGCAAAACCGGTACTTCCCAGGTGCGCAGTATTTCAAAAAAAGAACGTGAAAGCGGGGTATTGACAAACGAACAATTAAAGTGGAATATGCGTAACCATGGATTATTTGTTGGATACGCACCAACCGATAACCCACGATACGCCGTGTGCGTTATCGCAGAACACGCAGGTGGCAGCGGCCCCGCCGCACGATGCGCCGCCGCAGTTATGAAAGAGTTGTTAAAGTAAATGGCAAAACAAACCAGAATTTCAAACGCAAATATGATGGGACTTAGTGAAAAACTGGGGCGGTTTTCATGGCGTCTGTTTGTGCCAATGTGTATAGTGTTGGCGATTTCTATTGTGGTGCTGTATTCGGCCGGCGGGGGAAATTGGCGACCATATGCACTGTCACAGCTGATGAAAATAATACTGGGGTTCGGGGTGTTCTTTTTCGCCGCATTTACAAATATAAAGACATGGATTAAGTCTGCATATGTGATTTATGCAATCGCATTGATTATGATTATTTTGGTGACTTTTGTCGGGCATACAGGTATGGGGGCGCAAAGATGGTTAAATTTGGGATTTATTCATATTCAACCGTCCGAATTGATTAAAATTGCGCTGGTGCTGGCACTGGCACGATATTTCGCATGGTTTAATTCGGTGGAACTGGGGCAATTTAAGCACTATCTGGTGCCGTCGTTAATGTTATTGTTGCCGTTTGCATTGATTGTGGCACAGCCGGATTTGGGGACCGCACTGTCGTTGGGTATGATTACAGTTGGGGTGTTCTATATCGTCGGCGCAAATAAAAAATGGTTTATTATTGCGGCAATCTTGGGATTGATGGCGGCACCGGTCGTTTGGTATGGCGGTCTGCATGATTATCAGCGTGGACGTATTATTACTTTCTTGAACCCGGACAGCGATATCCAAGGTGCGGGATATCAAATAAATCAGGCAAAAATCGCATTCGGCAGCGGCGGTATGACCGGTAAAGGTTATATGAAAGGTTCACAATCACAACAGTCTTTCCTGCCCGAAAAACAGACTGATTTTATATTTACTATGCTGGGGGAAGAATTCGGATTTTTGGGGGCTTTTTCTTTGTTGATGATATATACATGGATTGTGGTTGTACTGTTTTGGTGCGCAAAAATGTGCCGTAACAGATTTGGGCAATTAATCTGTTTTGGTTTTATGTTGAACTTTTTTGTTTATTACTTTATAAATATTTCTATGGTTTTGGGATTGTTGCCAACCGTCGGGGTACCGTTGCCATTAATGTCTTTTGGTGGCAGCAGTTTATTATCACTGATGTTCGGGTTCGGACTGTGCCAAAACGCATATATTCACAAAGACCAACAATTATCTGCAAAGGGGAGTTAGGGATATGAATTTATTGATTGTGGAATCACCTTCAAAGGCAAAGACAATTGAAAAATACCTGGGGGCGGGGTGGCGTGTTATCGCATCTGTTGGTCATGTGCGTGATTTGGTGCCGGAAAATGGCAGTGTCGATACAGAAAATAAATTCAAAATGAAATGGCAAATTATGCCAGGAAAAGAAAAACAAATTAAACTGATTACAGATGAATTAAAAAAAGCAGATGCAGTATATCTGGCAAGCGACCCTGACCGTGAAGGAGAGGCAATCGCATGGCACTTGTTGGACATTTTGAAAAATAAAAGATTATTAAAAGATAAAAAAGTTTATCGTGTGGCGTTCCACGAAATTACAAAAAAAGCCGTGCAAGCCGCAATCGAAAATCCACGTGAAATTGATACTAATTTGGTGGATGCATATCTGGTGCGACGCGCGTTGGATTATTTGATTGGTTTTGGAATATCACCTTTGTTGTGGCGGCGTAATTTGGGAAAATCGGCCGGGCGTGTGCAATCGGTGGCGGTTAAATTAGTCGTTGACCGTGAAAAAGAAATCGAAGAATTTAAACCGGTTGAATATTGGTCCGTCGATTCCGTGTGTACGACAGAATCTGCGAACTTTAACGCAATGCTGAATAAATTCAATGGTAAAAAAATTGAAAAGATGACCATTGAAAACAAAGAATTTGTCGATGATATTTTAAATCAAATTGGTAATCCAAAAATCGCTGCATGCGTCGTAAATATTGAAAAAAAGAAAAATCAAAGAAAACCGGCGGCGCCTTTTACAACATCAACACTGCAACAAGAAGCCGCACGTAAATTATACTTTGCATCAAAACGCACAATGAGTGCCGCACAAAAATTATACGAACAAGGTTTAATTACATATATGCGTACGGATGCAACAAACTTGAACGCAGATGCGGTTAATGAAATTCGGGCATATATCACACGGGAATATGGTGATAACTTCTTGCCTGCAACACCGAATGTGTATGCAACCAAATCTAAAAATGCCCAAGAAGCACACGAAGCAATTCGACCAACACACTTTGATGGGCCGGCGAAAAATTTAAGTGGCGATGAAGCCAAATTATACGAATTAATTTGGAAACGTACAATTGCATGCCAAATGAAAAATGCAGAATTTGATTCGGTTGCCGCAGATATCGAAACGGATAACCATATTGCCGTTTTCCATGCGGTGGGGTCTGTGCGTACTTTCGATGGTTTTATGAAGGTGTACACCGAAGATAAAGATGATGAAGAAGATAAAAAAGAATCAAAATTACCGCCTTTGAACGTCGGTGATAAAATCAATATCACAGAATTAATTCCCGAACAACATTTTACCCAGGCACCACCCAGATATACCGAAGCATCTTTGGTTAAAAAATTAGAAGAATTGGGTATCGGGCGACCGTCGACATATGCAACAATTATGTCAACCATTGTTGATCGGGCATACGTCGAACAAGATAAACAAAGACGTTTCCATCCAACAAATGGTGGTTGGGTTATTGCATCGTATTTAAATAAATACTTTTCAGATTTGGTTGATGTGAATTTTACCGCAAAAACAGAAGATACTTTGGACGATGTGTCAAATGGTAAGCAAGATAAAATAACCGCATTGGAAAATTTCTGGCGACCAACAGACAATATGATTGAAGGCGCACGGGGAATTAAGACTGCGGAAATTATCGATGAAATAAATGTGTTTATGCACAATCATTTGTTTTCAGATGGTAATGACGTATGTCCAGATTGCGGGGCAAAGTTGGGAATTAAATTGTCTAAATTTGGGCCTTTTATCGGTTGCGAAAAATACCCCGATTGCAAATATACAAAACAGTTGGGAAAAACAGATACATCTGCCCAGGCCACAGATTCCGCCGTACAGACAAAATCAGATACGGTTGAATTGGGGGATGGAATCGAATTCCGGGTCGGTAAATTTGGACCGTATGTCACAGATGGTGCAAAAAATGTCGCCGCAAAACAATATACACACGAAACAATAACTTTGGAAATCGCACGTGATTTATTGGCAAACGCCGGTAAAAAAACCGAACCAATTAAAATCGGCGAAAACCCAGAAACCAAAAAAATGATTTTCTTTTATCCAACCGGCAGATATGGCGCATACATTTCTTCAAATCGTGTGAATGTGTCTGTACGTGAACAGCCGGATTTGGAAACCGCAATTAAATTAATTAACGATAAAGCAAAGAAAAAGTAATGGCAGGATTGGATCGCAACTTTACCGACGAATTACGTGCACGGTTATCGGTCGTGGATGTGGTCGGGCGGGTTGTGCCATTAACCAAAAAAGGACAAAATTATTGGGGATGCTGTCCATTCCATAATGAAAAAACACCCAGCTTTTCCGTAAATGAAGAAAAAGGTTTTTATCATTGCTTTGGTTGCGGTGAACACGGCGATATTATTTCGTTTACTATGAAGCATGGTAATATGGATTTCCGGGCCGCAATAACCGAATTGGCGAATATGGCCGGGGTTAAAATGCCCGACTATAAACCACGTGACCCAAATGTCGTTAAACGTGAAGAAGAATTATTCGATATATGCGAACGGGCCGCACAAACATACAGCGAAAAATTATTTACCCCAGATGCGGCACACGCATTGGAATACGTGCGTAAACGGGGATTTTCAGATGATATGATTAAAAAATATCGTATCGGATATGCACCAAAAAATAATATTATCGCAAATAAATTTGCAAATTCTAAACACTTGATAGCATCGGGTTTATGTCGGCGTGGCGATTATGGAATGTATGATTTTTTCCGTGATAAATTAATGTTTCCTATATTTAATGCAAATGGAAAAATCGTGGCGTTTTCGGGACGGTCTTTGGATGGGTCAGAACCAAAATATATAAATACAACAGATACAGATATTTTCCATAAACGTAAAACGGTCTTTGGGTTAAACTTTGCACGTGATGCAATACACCGTGCAAACAGAAGTATCATCGTCGAAGGACAAATCGATGCAATAAAAATGCAATGCGGCGGATTTGGTGAAACAGTTGCGCCTTTGGGGACGGCACTGACCGAAGACCATATTGCATTGCTGTGTAAATCAAACAGAAATATTATTTTTTGTTTTGACGGGGATGCGGCCGGACAAAAAGCCGCCGCCCGTGCATGCGGTATCGTAATACCATTCGTTCGTGATACGTCTGATGTGCGTTTTGCATTTGTTTCTGGCGGAAAAGACCCGGATGAAATCTTAAAAACCAGTGGCGCAGATGCCATGAAAAAAATTATCGATGATGCCGTGGGATTGACCGACTTTTTGTGGGAATTGGCAAATAAAAACTTTGTTGTTTCAACACCAGGGGGACGGGCCCAGGCCGAAAAATTTTTAGATACACAATTGGAAAAAATTTCAGATGCCGAATTAAAAAAACAATACAAACAAGAATACGATAAACGAAAATTCCAAAGTTGGCACAGTTGGAAAAAAACCAAAGTGGCACCGAATATAAAACTGCCGGATATTGATGCGATTACAAAAAATACTTTGGTTTATATTGTAAATACTTTTCCGGAATTGGCCGAACAATATTTAGATTTCTTGGGGACGTTGGGGGTTGATTTTGATGGTGATGCGGCCGCTTTGAATTTGGATAAAAATGCCGCAGAAAAATATATCGTGTCATTAAAACTGCAAAGATATTTGGAAAAATTAAACCTGCAAAAACGTGAATACACAAATGCGTTATTGGCGGGCGATGAAAACGCACGTGATGAAATCACAAAAATCGATGAAGAAATCGCAAAGTATAATGAAAAATTAGAAATTTTAATTTCAATATAACCACCGGCGTTTTTGATTATTTTTATCAAAAAACCCGGGGAATTTTTAACAATTTTATTTCAGATTGTTTTGCTGTCCGATGGGTATATGATTGTAAAGTTGGTTGATGTGCAGTTGAATAATTTACTGCATATGATATAAT
>JAFXGD010000045.1 GCA_017513285.1 Alphaproteobacteria bacterium | reverse complement strand
CTGCTCCTCAATGGTCATATTCTTGTGGATGACACCGATACCTCCTGTACGAGCCATCGCAATCGCAAGTTCCGCTTCGGTCACCGTATCCATTGCAGCGGAAACGATCGGAGTCTGGAGAGTTATATCTCGTGTAAACTTCGTTGACACATCAACAGTTCTCGGGAGCACCTCGGAGTGGGCGGGAATCAGCAAAACATCATCGAAGGTCAGTCCTTCAATAATTGGAGAGTTAGTAAATGTCTGCATCTGAATGAAGCTATTAAATTATAATCGTATAAAATTGGGCAAATTTAATCATTTTTTCGGAGATCCCAAAAAACAGAGTGATGCTTGTGAAAGCGAAAGCCTTAAATTCGGCCACACCTCTGGTGCACAAAAAAGAAAATCGGTCTCACAATCACTTGTAAGACCGATTTTTGCGGAGAGAGAGGAAGCACGACCCGCCATTTCAGGCAATACCATAAAATCCCAAATCGTGGAAAATGTGCGTTTTGCGTTTTTGGTCAATACCACGGAATCCCATAAAATACCACAGTCGTGTCCCTGTTTCGTGTACAAATTCGTGTACACCCCAAAACGGGCATTTTCGCGTCGTGTACATCAAAGGTCGTCGAAAAGCGACATCGACTTTTCTTTCAGTTCGTCCACAATCTTGACGTAAGGTTTCATCGCGTTGTAATTTGCGTGTCCCGTCCACCTGATTATAACTTCGGCGGGGATGCCAAGTTGCAACGCCGTGACGACAAATGTTCGCCTTGCACAATGGGTTGTCAGCAACGCCCATTTCGGGTAAACTTCTTCAAATCGTTGGTTGCCCCGGAAATATACAATGCGCGTCGGTTCGTCCAGCCCGCACACTTGCCCAATAATCTTCAAGTGCGCATTCGTCTTTTCGTTTGATATTACAGGCAACGCCATATCGTTTGGCAAATCCGCATCCCTGTACTTGTCAAGGATGGCTTGTGAATGCTTGTTCAATTCAATGGTCAGACCATCGACCGTTTTTTGTGTCACAACCCGGATGAAGCCGTTTTTTACGTCGGATTTTTTGAGTTTGGCGGCATCCGAGAAACGCAACCCGGTGAAGCAACAGAACAAGAACACGTCGCACACCCGTTCCATTGCCGCTTCATTCGGCGCAAATTGGTGGTTCTGCAACGCCTTGACTTCATCTTTGGTCAAGAAGATGATTTCCTTTGAATCCACGGAAATGCCCTTCAACTTGGGCTTGAACGAATCGTGGATGTCCCCGGTGTAATATCCATATTTCGCCGCCCACCGAAAGAACCAACGCACAAATGCAAGGTTCTTGGCGATGGTGGTATTCTTCAACCCGGCTTTCCCAAGGTGGGTGACGTATTGTTGCATCTTGGCTTCGTCCACCTGATGAAACGACAAGTGCGCATCAAAGTTTTTCAGATGCCGGCGGATTGCCGCGAACTTTTCAAAGGTTGAATCCGTCCATTGATTCGCCTTTCCCATCGTTTCGGTGAAGATGTCGAACACCCGGAACAAATCTTCGTCCGGGCTTGGAAGTTGCTTTGTGATGGCTGTTTTCCGTCCGACCATATCGTTGAACAAATCCTTGACTTCACCGATTGCCGGAATGCGCTTTTCCAAAAGTTCGTACCGGGCGAAAATTTCATTCAACGTGGCATTCCATTCGTCAATGGTGCGGTTGATGGCATCCGCCGATTCGCACGTTGGCAATGCGTGTTGCCGTTCAACGTCCCAATCGCAAAGGTCGATATGATGCCCGGTTGGAATGTCGATTGGCGGTTGTCCGTGCAATGTCACGCGCATACGGATTGAAAGGTGTTTATCTTGCCCTTTGGCGCGTTTATGCAACAAGAATTTGATTCCCCTTTGTATGTGCATTATTTGTCGTTTTTAAGCATCTTTCCACGTCCGAGCAACAACCATTCAGGCGACACGCCAAAGTCCGCACAGATGCCCGCCAATGCGTCAATATCAATCATTTTATATGTCATTTCGTCGATTGGCTTGTTCAAGTCGTTTTTGATGCGTGAATACTTGGTGCGGTTCAGGTTGTGCGAATCGCAAAATCCTTTCACACCATTGATTTTTCCCAATGAAATTGCCATTTCCAATGCTTCAAAGAACCGGCGTTGGATTGACAGGGCTTGCGGGTTTATGCTTTTCTTCATTTTGTCAATCGTTTTACTTTTACCGTCGAATTTGATGTTGTGGTTCGTCCCCTGATGTCCAAGGTCGCATTGTTCTTTTCGCCGAATGTGAAATAAATGTCGAGATTCCACCCGCGCGGTTCTGTAACGTGGACACACTTTGTTTCCGGGTTGTATTCCCATTCGCCTTGCTTGTAAACGTCTTTATTCCCGGATTCGTCCAATGTATATTGTGAATATATGTTCGGGATGGCAAATTCATAATTCATCGCACCAAGACCATACACCGGCACGAAATATCCATCACTACATAAATACGCGGTTTCTTGCCACACGCCGGAAACATCAAACAATGCAATTTCGGGTTCATCTTCACCGTCTTTCGCACACGCGCACGCGCATACACAGGCAATCAATAATAATATGTTGCGAATCATCCTTTCCATTGTTCCATCTTCGTTTTGTGTTCTGCAACCATAGTGTCGAAACGTTCCTTGTCCACAAGGACGCATTCTTCACCGTTCAAATATGCCGTTTCCAAAGCATCGAAGATGTCTTGCGGCATTACTGAATAAT
>JAFXGD010000044.1 GCA_017513285.1 Alphaproteobacteria bacterium | reverse complement strand
TCGAAGCGGGCTTTGAATCATTGGAATGCACGGTTGGTGGCCAACACGTTGGCGATTGGGGCGACGTATTCCGCATTGATGGTAAATAACCCACCACACATAAAAAAACAAACAAAAAACACCACCCGCCGTCATACCCGCAACGGCGGGTATCTATTGCCCCGCAGGGACGAATAAAAAACTGCCTGCACCACGAAGCCTTGGCGAAGTGGTGTCATCCCGTGGCTTGACTTTCGCCATTCCCCATTGTCATCCCGTGGCTTGACCACGGGACCCAGGTAGTGCAAATAAAAAAACGCTTGCACCACGAAGCCTTGGCAAAGTGGTGTCATCCCGTGGCTTGACCACGGGACCCAGGTTATGCAAATAAAAAAACTGCCTGCACCACGAAGCCTTGGCGAAGTGGTGTCACCCCAGTGCTTGACTTTCGCACCCAGGTTGCGCACAAAAATATTGTCATCCCGTGGCTTGACCACGGGACCCAGGTTGCGCAAATAAAAAAACTTTACAGACCCTGTTCCTGCCTGCGCAGGAATGACAAAGTTTTTACTTTCCCCTTTGCCTGCACAAAAATGTCATTCCGGGGCTTGACCCCGGAACCCAGGTATTGCAAATTAAATTACATAAACCCCACCCAAACACCCCCAAACAAAAACACCGGGCGACCGGTGTTTTTGTTTGAATGATTTTTATTTGCCAAATTTACCACTGCGTGGGAATCCGACCGGCACAGTGCGACCTTGGGATGCGCGTTTGGCACGCCATGGTGACCAATCGTCCATTTTTGTGGTGCCACGACCCGTTGTCCAACCAAACCCATCCGCCGCATCAAAGAACATCACATCCAAAACATATGTGCGTTCGGCATTGTATTTCTGCAAAATTACACCTTTGCCACGGGACATTTCGGGGATTTCCGATGTTGCGAATATTAACAGTTTATCATTCGAACCCGACATTGCAATTGTGTCGCCTGTAACCGCAACGCACATATGCGCAGAATTTTTTGCATCGGTATTCATAACCTGTTTGCCATTCTTGGTCTGGGCCAAGCAATTTTCACCCAACACAATAAATCCATTTCCATGGCGGGATACCAATAAATACTTGGCATGCGTATCCAATACAAATGCGCAAACAATTTCTTCGTCGGCGCCGATATCCGCCATCAATCGGACGGATTCGCCAAACCCACGTGCCGACGGCAATTCATTCGCAGGCAATGTGAACATTTTACCGTTCGCAGTAAACAGATTGATTTTATCCGTTGACATGGCGTGAAAAGCATGCGCCAATTCGTCGCCTTCTTTGAACTTTAAATCCAACGCCCCCAAATCCAAGTGTCCTTTGGCGGCACGTATCCACCCCATGTTCGACAAAATAACCGTCACAGGTTCTTTTTCAATAAATTCATCTGCATTAACAATGATTTCTTCGGTTTGTTCCGCCCAAGTTGTGCGCCGGCGCCCCAGTGCGGTTTTTTTGTCGTATGTTTTCTTGATATCTGCAAACCATGCCTTTAACTGATTATTTTGGGCTTCGTCACTGGCCAACAGGCCCTGCAATTGTTCTTGTTCGGCACGCAGTGCGGCATCTTCACGTTTGATTTCCATTTCTTCCAATTTGCGCAAAGAACGCAGACGGGTGTTCAAAATGGCCTCTACCTGAACTTCGGTCAGATTGAATTCGGCAATTAAAACACCTTTGGCATCATCTTCGTTGCGGATAATTTCAATCACACGATCCAAATTCAAATACACAACCAACAAACCGCCCAAGATTTCCAATCTGCGGGCAATATTGTTTAAACGCCATTGGGTACGACGACGCAACACACTGCGTTGATGGGCAACAAATTCACGTAACACATCGCCAATTGGCATGACACGTGGCGCACCCTTGGAATCAATGACGTTAAAATTCATGTTAAAGCGATATTCCAAATCAGTCATCGCAAATAAATGCGCCATCATCTTGTCCGCCGGAATGTTGCGTGACTTTGGCGTAATAACAATGCGGACATCGGTCGTAGATTCATCAACGATATCGTCAACCAATGGCAACTTTTTGCCATCAATCAATGTTGCAATCTGTTCCACCAATTTGGATTTAACGACGCCATACGGGATTTCTGTAATAACAACCTGCCATGTGCCACGATCCAACTCTTCGACCGACCAACGGGCGCGTACACGAAATGCGCCACGACCCGTATCATAGTTCTTTACAATTGTGTCAAAGCTGTCAATCAATACGCCGCCGGTTGGAAAATCGGGGCCGATCATCTTTTTGATTATTTGCGCAGTTGTTGCATCGGGCTTATCAATTATTAAATTTAATGCATCGCATACTTCGGCCACATTGTGCGTCGGAATATTTGTTGCCATACCAACCGCAATCCCCATTCCGCCATTGGCCAACAAATTCGGAAATGCGCCCGGCATAACGACCGGTTCAACCGTCGTACCGTCAAAGTTCGGCATCATATCAACACTGTCTTCATCCAAACCTTCCATAATCAGCATGGCTGCTTCGGTCATTTTGGATTCTGTGTATCGATATGCCGCTTGGGGGTCGCCGTCAATATTGCCAAAGTTGCCTTGGCCATCAATCAATGGATACCGGACCGAGAAATCTTGCGCCAATCGAACCATGGCGTCATAAACCGAGCTGTCCCCATGTGGATGATAATGACCCAACACATCGCCAACAACCGTTGCGCATTTGCGAAATGCCGCATTTGGTGCCAATTTTTGACGCAGCATGGAATATAAAATACGTCTGTGTACAGGCTTTAACCCATCACGAACGTCGGGCAAAGCACGTGATACAATCGTGCTGACCGCATATGACAGATAGCGTTCCGACAACGCATCGGATAACTGTTGAGAATTAATATTTTCGATAATTTCCTTAACCATAACAATGAAAATTTAAAACATTTCAAAAAAAATAACAACAGAAAAAAATCAGACCCAATAATAAAGATATTTTATTTTTTTATTGCGGGCTTTTTATGATATAATATAAATCATGAAACAAAACAGAATTTACATTTTATCAACTTTGTTGTGTATTTTTGCCGTGCCTGCGATGGCGGGGTGGCAATATCCGGGGACTTATGTTGGCGATGGATGGTACGCCGATGATGGGTCACGTTTTATCATATCTGTGCGTGGTGGCGCATCCATTGGTCGTGGCGACGTAAAAAATTCGGCGGGCGCTATATCAATTGGATACTATGTTGATCCCGAACGGACACAAATTGCCACCGAAGGTTATTGTGAAGTGACCGGCGCATGTTCGGGTTGGGATTATGCGGGTTACTTGGATATGAATGCCGTACCCGTCACCAAAGATTTAGAAACTTTTTCATTTGCCGCCGGGGCCAGCATTGGTTGGACGATTCCAAATCGTCCCCAATGGCGGTTAGAGGCCGGATGGGACCACATTACCAAAAGTGATTATAACGCATCGCCTTTGTTTGCGGGCGACATGACATTGGTTGGCGGCGACATTCCCGAACAAGTTAGCGCATATATCGAAAGCGGATCTGTAAATTCGCAGATATCCACGGATATCATCAGTGCGATGGCATTCTATGACTTCTTTGAAGGCACATTTAAGCCAACCAATCAAATAATCCCATACGTTGGTTTTGGTATGGGGTATGCAGACACACGCACGGTATTAAACCTGTCTGATCCGTACGGCGACCTGTCTGATCAATCGGAATTAGAACCATTTGGCGAATTTAATGAAAATGGAATTTTGCGCTTTTATAAATCGGAACGCAGTACAACAAATGTTGCCTGGTTGGCATCTGCTGGTGTGTCATACGGATTGACCGATCAAGCATTTTTGGACTTTGGTTTGCGTGTTGCGTATTTGCCCGAAGTTAAATGGGGGCTGCGCAACGAAGACGACACACGTCATCGTGAATGGTTTCGTGCAGAAAATATATTCTATACAAACATCATGATGGGTGTTCGGTTTGAATTCTGATACCAAATAAACGCCCCCAAAATGGGGGCTTTTTGATGCAAAAAATCCCGCAAAATGCGGGATTTCTTGTTTTCCTTTCTCTATTAACGAGAATAGAATTCAACAACCAATTCCGGAGACATCTGAACCGGATATGGAACATCTTCAAATGCAGGAACGCGTACAAATGTTGCTGTAAAGTTTGCACTGTCAACAGAAACATAGTCTGCAAAATTGCGTTCTGCAGATTCCAATGCCAAAACAACCAATGGCATCTGTTTTGCTTTTTCGCTGACCGTGATGACGTCACCCGGTTTAACACGATAAGATGCAATTTTTACACGTTTGCCATTAACATTGATGTGGCCATGGCTGATTAACTGACGTGAAGAGAACACAGTTGGTGCCAATTTTGCACGATATACCACGGCATCCAAACGACGTTCCAACAAACCGATTAAGTTTTCTGGTGTGTCGCCCTTCATATTGGCCGCTTCCAAATAATATGCACGGAACTTCTTTTCGCCAATGTTACCATAGTAGCCTTTCAAAGTCTGTTTTGCACGCATCTGTTTTGCGTAATCGGACGAATTGCCACCACGTGATGTTGGACCATGCTGTCCCGGTTTATATTTGCGTTTATTAAATGGAGATTTTGCCTGACCCCACAAATTCACACCCAACGAACGGGCGATTTTTAATTTGCGAGTGCTGCGTTTTGCGCCTGCTCTTGCCATAATTTTATCCTTTGTTTTTGGTTTTTCGGTGCCAGATATTTAACAGAATCCTTATCGCAAACGGGACCAAAAATCACCGTCGTTTAATCAGTTCTGATTACCCAGCGACGCACAGTCTATAGTGTTTTATTGGAAAAATCAAGTATTTTCTGCAGCGTTAAGAAATTTTTAATGCCACATTTTTGTGCCAACACATGCGCAGATTCAAAATCACGACCGATTTGGTCGCACGAATGCGCATCATCGGACAGCAATACCGGCACATTGTTATTGGCAATCATACGCATTATGCGGGCGCTGGGGTATGGTTCGGGGACACCGATACGTTTACCGCCTGTATTGATTTCGACGGGGATTTTGCATTTTGCCAGTGCCGAAACAGTTTTATTTTCGGCATCGCCCCAGTATTCATCCGCCCCCAATCCAACTTTTTTGGGCAAATCAATATGCGCCATCCACGAAAAGATTCCGGATGCCGCTGCGGTGCGTATTTTCTGCCAATACATAGCCAACATTTTCTTTTGGATATCGGGGCCTGCGTTCGCCATATCATGCACGTTGCACAGTCCGCCTGCAAATTCAATGAAATGGCATGCGCAAATGATATAATCGGGGCGCAGTGTCCGCAATGCGCTTTCGAATCCATGATACCACTGTGGGGTATCGAAAAAGTCAACCTCCATCCCACGCAGAACATTTATTTTGGCATTTTCGGCGGCACGTTCCAACCGTTCATAGTGGGCAATAAATCGTGGAATCACTTCATCAAAAGACGCGCTGTAAATCGCATCATATTTGCGGCTTTTTGCGGGGATATAAAAATGCGCCCGCCGAATATCGGGATGTACGATAAAGTGGTTTGATATACCGATTGTATCAAATCCCATATCGGCGGCCCGTGTAATCATTTCGGATTCGCTGTGCCGTCCATCAAATCCGGCGGTATGTGTATGCAGTGTAAAATTCTGTATCATTAAAATTTAACCTGTGGTGCTGCTTTTGCAGAATCTTCTGCTTTGAATGGTGTTGCGGCTGTAATGCCAAACGTGCGTGCGACCAAGTTTGATGGGAATTGTTCAACTTGGTTATTCAAACGCATAACAACCGTGTTATAGAATTGCCGTGTGGCCTGGATTTTATTTTCTGTATCGGCCAATTCACGTTGCAATTCTAAAAAGTTCTGATTGGCTTTTAATTCGGGATAGTTTTCTGCAACTGCGAACAAACTTTTCAGTGTTTCGGTTAATTTGTTTTGTGCGTCTGCGCCATCTGGGCCATTTGCGGCCATGGCGGCATTTCGTGCATTTATCACTGCGGTCAATGTTTCGTTTTCATGTTTGGCGGCCTGCTTAACGGTTTCGACCAAATTCGGTATTAAATCATACCTGCGCATTAATTGTGTGTCCACGGTTGCCCAAGCCTCTTTTACTTGGTTTTTACCGGCGATTAATCCATTGTAAATGGCGATGATATACAAAGCAACAACTGCGACAATTGCGATGGCGGTCCACATAATATTCTCCTTTGGTTGTGATAAAATGTATTTCTACGTGGATTGTAGGTCCGAACATTACAAAAATCAACAATGAATTTGCATTGACACAGGTGTTGGATTTTTTTTAATATAACCATATACAATTTGTGAAAGGGGGAATTATGTCCGGTCATCGTATCACGGCAATCATTGCATTTGCATTATGCACATCGGGCGCATTTGCAAATGACGGGATTGATTTAAGTTTATATTCTGAACCGTGGCCGGTGAATTATTTTTCTCGCACGACTGGTGGTGCCATATTATTTGGCGACGATCCTGATGCAACTCAACTCCCCAAGTGCGATTGGGATGAAAAAACCGCTATACCGCATCAGTTTGCGCAACATATCGCCGGCGTTGAAGAGGAAAATTATGAAGGATTGGCACCAATGTGGTTAAGGGGCGCAACGGGGTATGGCGGACATTTCGAAGTGATGAAGTGTGCCGGTACGATTCCGGACTATAAAAAAGATGAGCCTGCTTTCTTTGAAGCGATATCTGGACTCAGTGACGAAGAACTTTATGATTCATTCACCCCCGAATGGGTTAAGTACACGCCCATTCGTATTCCCGCATGCGGAAAAATGGGCGTGGCTTATACTGCGGAACCACAACGGCATTTGGGTGACACGACGGGATACGCATATTGGCGGTGTGGCGCAGATGGCAATTGGGTAAAGGAAGATTATGCCATGCAGTGCGGTCAGTATCCAATTGATACATCTAATGAAACACGCAAATATTTATTACAAACCGAGATTGGTTGGGGGGCGGTATGCGGTCCACACCCAGACGACAATGAATATATGACCGTGTCCAACCTTTTGGGTACCGACCGGACCCCACGCACGCCCCGTTGGGCAACAGTTAATGGACAGGCGTGCGGTCATGGTATGGAGTTTGTGGTACTGAATCCTAACCCGCATTTACAGGACACAACTGGTCACCGTATTTGGCGCTGTGAATGCCATGGCAATAATTGCGAATGGAAAATCAAACGCAACATTCCAAGATGTACAGTAGATACAATTCCGCCGGTGGGACAAAATAATCAACGGGCTGCGCCTATGTATGCCACAGGCCCCTCGGGAAGCGTGTCTATGGAAATTATCGTTAATAAGGAGGCGGTTGCAGGACGTTTTATTGGAACCACAAATAAACCGACGGGCTATTCTCATATGGTGGACAAGAATCCAAATGACGGCATCGTATTTCCAGAATCCATATGCTATACATCCATTTGCGCCCAAGAATTCGGGGGGGATAAGTTTCATCCCAACCGGGATAATTCGGGATGTATAAAATACAATCCATGTATGCGTGGAGGCGCAAAATATGCGATTGGTCATTCCTATTCTTGGCCTTGTCTGTCTAACGACTTGCCGCTAAGTTCCATATACAAAAGACCATCTAAGTCTTCTTTTCCTCTTTTGGCTGTTCCGATTGCGACCGATGGCGGTTCTAAATGTCAGTATTTATGTACCGAGCATGGGTGGCTAATTCGCTTAAATGAAGATTCGTGTGCGTCAGGATATGTTATGTCATCCGACAGATACAATTGTATCCCAGAAACCACCGTTTACCAGAAATACTGTGAAAACAGTGGTGGCACATGGGAAAATGGCGAATGTAAATGTGGCAAAAATTTAAGACTCAGCGAAGATCGTGAATACTGTGAATGTAAATCAAACTCCAAACTGTGGTGCGTGTCGGATGGCGTGGGCAGCTGTCAGGGTTCCAGTAACAACAACTGCTTTGATATAAATGAATTATCGAACGAATGGGAACGTGCATTGCGCCAGGTGTCACACGGTGCTGTGTCGGATAATTTTGTATCCAATGCCACCGATGATGCCGCCAATAATGACGCCGAATCCATATCCGCATTGGCAAAAACATTGGACGAAATCGAAGATGCATATGGCCTGTCTAAATGGCGCACGGTGGATGGCAAATTTAACTATGCCCGTTTGGCGTCGGATGCGACGGCTGCGGTTGTATTGGGAACGACGGGCGCATTGGTGACATCGTCTGTTGTGAAAAAGAAGCAGGTTGAAGCAGGCTTTGAATCATTGGAATGCACGGTTGGTGGCCAACACGTTGGCGATTGGGGCGACGTATTCCGCATTGACGGGAAATAATAAATGGGGGAAATTATGAAGAAAAAAACAGCATTATCTATATTGTCGCTTTGTGTATGTTGTGCAGGGGGGGGCGCCAGCGCTCAAAACCCATGGGACAACGCCATACGATCTTTTCCAGAAATAAAAATCGCTGATTTTACTATAAAAGAACATGGTGGCAGTGGATGTAAGCCCAAGTCAGCAGAGTCTTATATTTGTAAAAATAATGCTGGAGATATTGATGTGACCACCACTGTCGCTAGTAGTGAAGGTGTAAGTGTCGCCACGGTTGATCCAGACATGATGTATGCACCAAGCGAAACAGGGTGTGTAAAATTTTCATGTAACACAACGGGTAGTACATGTCCAGATGGGACGGTTGTTGCGGTTGCGGGTTCTGCGGTGTATTCTGATCCCAATACTGGCACTTCTTTCCCCTTTACGGTAAAGAATGCTTGGTTGAAATGTGTTGTGTCCGGGGTGTTTGACGAGTGGGAGGTATTGACACAAAGTAAAACAGAAACAGAACGTCCGTCGAGTGCGGGCAAAATTCCCGATTGCCCAAATGATCCATATAAGATTTTTAGGGGAAAACCTAACACAACTGCGTATTTACGCGACTTTACAGTCAGCCGAAATGAAGTATTTAAGACAATATCGTATCCCAGTGTGTCGGATATGGGCGACAGCCTGTGTGTAACGTATACGTGCGCACCGGGTACCAAACCAACTGCAGACATCGAAAATTTACCCAATCCAGAATATGCTAATATAGAGTGCGTAACAAAAAATAAACAGTGCGGGATGTACGAGTCAGGCGCAACATCGCCGAGTGATTATGCATATAGCAGAGAGTATAAAGTTGCCAAATGCAACAGCGACACGTATCATATTTATGACACCCAGAATGGTACATTCGGCGAAGAATATATTAAATGGTTAAGGGATGACATAAACAAACAAATCACGAAAAATAACGAAACAGTTCTGGCATTATACAACTCAAACCTTGACGTATATAAGCGCGTGTTTGCATGTGCTAATGGGGTTTGTTCTTTGTCTGAAGATATGCTGG
>JAFXGD010000043.1 GCA_017513285.1 Alphaproteobacteria bacterium | reverse complement strand
GTACGTTGACTGGTAATCCAATATGCATTTCCCGGTCTGGCTTGGTCAACGATACGATTTTCCAAATATCTGCGTGCATCATTTGCATCATACACAGATACTTCTGATTCCAATTTGTACAAGAAAGTACATCCCACAGGTTCTGCTTCTAATTGTGTTAAGAATTGACTGCCGTTTTTATTTTCAATCAAACCACCACACGCCGCCACGGCCAAAACAGATAACAAAGCCCATATTTTTTTCATTTTTTATCCTTTCCTTATTTTGCATCGATTATATCATAATTGTTTGGGTCACTGAACAATTTTTTCAACACCAAATTATTCAATGCATGACTGCCTTTATATGATTCCATTTTTGCGACAACAAATCCACCACTGGTAAACATATCACCAACGGCATCGACAATTTTGTGTCGGACAAATTCATCTGGCCATAACGTTTGATTCAACGTACCATCACCCGCATCATTTAAAGCAATAACATTTGATTCATTTGCCCCCCGTCCCATACCACGCTTTTTCAAATATTCCCATTCGGAATACTTACCAAACGTGCGGGCCCGTGCGACATTATCAATAAAATCCGCAACAGATTTTTTTGTTCCATCATACACATATGTAAAAGATTGTTTTCCTATTATTTTTTCCGGATAAACCAAAGTCGCCTTAATCTCCAATTCATTTTTATCATTTGGCGCCAAAGATACAAATCCATCGGATTTACGTCCGGTCAATTTATTCATCAACCAAATTTTCATGCGCAGCGCCCGGGGCAAATCTTTCAACGCATCTTTTGCATGAACAACGACTTCTTTCTTTACAACAATGCGTTTCATTTTACCCGCACCAACACCTGCGCCTAAAAAAGCATCAATAAATTGTGCGGCACTGCCGTCTAATATAGGCGTTTCCACACCATCTATTTCAACAATTGCGCTGTCGACACCTGCGATAAACAGTGCCGCCATTAAATGTTCCACGGTTTGCACATGTGCGCCATCTTTATTTCCAATTGTTGTATTTCGCATTTTTGTATCGCCAACATTATCATATGTTGCCGCAATCAATTCGGAATTTGGCAAATCCACACGTCGCCAAAAGATTCCTTTTTTATCACTGGGGCGCACCACCACATTTACCGGATTTCCCGAATGAATTCCCACACCGGTCAAAGTCACATCTGTTTTCAACGTTGTCATTTTATTTTCTCCTTTAACCAATCATAAAAAGTACTTTCTATAACCGTATCTAAACGTGCATATTTAATTTCGTCACGAATTTCGATTGGCAACCGCACCCAATCTTTTTCTGTTGTAATCAATTTTGCATTTTTTTTCTTTGCGATTGCGAACAGTTTTTCCAAATCCTGTTGTGTATATTCATAGTGATCCGGGAAAGACCGACGTGCGACCACATTTTTCAATGCCGCAAAGAACTTTTTTGGATAACCGATACCTGCGAATGCGACCAATTTCACATCATCTGTATATGGCGACACAGTTTGATTTTTCGCCCAAAACACAGGCACCCCAACCGGCAATTTGAAATTTTTTCTGGGTTTATTGTTTTCAATCACAATAACGGCATCTGCTTTTTCAACGGCTTTTTTTGGCACACGCAGTGGCCCGGCCGGCAACATAAAACCATTTCCATAACCCAACCCTTGGTCAAACACAATGATTGACACATCTTTTTTAATAGACGGGTTTTGCAAACCATCATCCATAACGATTGGTTCGTTTTCATCTTGCTTATTCAACAGTATGATATTTGATTTTCTGTCACCAACATGCACGGCCAACCCTGTACGTGCCAACATAATTGCTTCATCACCCACGTTACCTGTCTTGGCGCTTTTTTTATACCCCCGCATAACGACGGGCGCACCAAAGTAATTCGCAATCGCACGCACAATTGGCGTTTTACCAACACCACCGGCAAAGATATTTCCCACACAAATTATTGGTCGTCTGGATTTAATTGCGAACAACCTGCGCCATATTGCGACCAATCGCCCCACCCCATAATATATCCACGACAACGGCACCAACAACCACGCCACCGGATTTTGTTTTAAAAACCACCAAGGTGTTTTCATTACACATCCTTACTTTTTACTTTTTTGTTTTTTTGCATTTCGCAAATTTCTTTTAAATTCTGTTGCGGTTAAATCCTGTTCTGGGGATGGGATTCCGCATTCTTGGTCTAACTCACGCATTTGCTCGACCATAAACCGTTCTAAATCCGCCCTGATTTTTTCAAAATCTTTTTCGCTTGCATTTTTTGGCACAAATTGAGGCATACCGACATTACAAACAATTTTATTAAACGGCAAAGCCACCAAATATTTATCCCATCTGTTTTGAATCCACGCCCGCTTTGCGGAATAGCACACCGGTATAATAGGCGCACCACTCATTTTTGCGAAATACAGCGCCCCATCATGAAACCGCAAAGACGGTCCCCCCGGTCCATCGGGCGACATACAAATTGCATGTCCACCACGTGCCAACACACGCAGTCCTTCACGCAACACCGACACCCCACCTTTGGACGAAGACCCATAAATTGCCCGCAACCCGAACAGCATTTGTAACTTTGCCATCATTCGTCCGTCTTTATGTCTGCTGGCGACGGCATAGGCCCGCATTCCCCCAAAACAAATAATTGGACTTAACATCATGGTACGCCCATGCCAGAACACGAATATTGCGGGTTTACGTCTGTATTCACGAAACACTTCGATATTAGTGACTTTTTTAATCGAAGTAAAATAAACGAACCACACGGGGATTGCCATTAAAACTGCGACAATCCATTGCATAATTTGCAATTCTAACACCGGTTCCCAAAAACTTTTCCACGCCTTTCTGAACGTTTTATTTTGAAACACAATCATCCTTTAAATTCACTGAAATTTATCATAGCAACAAAAAAACCATATTTCAAGACCGACCACACATAAGATTAAAAACAGAAAAAGTTATTTTTTTATTGACTATTGACAAAAATAATATATAATGAACAAGCCTTATCGCGGGGTAGAGCAGCCCGGTAGCTCGTCAGGCTCATAACCTGAAGGTCGGTGGTTCAAATCCATCCCCCGCAACCAAGATTCTGCCCAGTTTTCTGGGCTTTTTTAATACTTTTTTACACCCTAAAAACCGCCCTATTTTCCGCCTTTTGCTACCTATTTGCTACTACAAGGAATAATAACTATTCTTGATTATAAATAAATATTTATTATGATTTAACAAAGTAATCCTACAAAAGGCATAAAATGACCAAATATGTATTACGACCAGAGCCTATTTTATCACACACACATCTCACAGAAGCTTTACAATGGATTGGATATAAAAAATACCCCGACACATTCGTAACAACAGACGATTACTACGAATCCGATTATTTTATACACAATCCTTTATATGAATGGATTAGTGAACTTGCATCTAATGAAGAATCTGTAACAAAAAAATGGTTCAACTCTTTAAAAACGACACTACACTACAATTACGATAAGTATGGACATGAGACAGATATAGAAACAGCGACACATAAATTATTTACAGTTATATCCGACAATAAAATAAAACTCTATGGAATACAATTTAACTCTAAAAACAGAGACAAACTAGAATATATACAAATACCATCTGAAAATCTTAAATACTCTGATTTCGATTGGGAAAATGCCATATTGCATACAAATAACACAAAATATATTGAACTTATAGTGCTAACAGAAGACTTGTTTAGCACATATCCTGTAAACCAAGAACTAAGTTCCTTGGTCACATACGGAGCTAACAATTACTTTTTAGACGACACAAACAATAAAGAAATAAAACTTTATAACCGCGGCAGAAAACCAAAACTATCCCCCGAACAAATAATTTCTATTGGTGTGCATGCAACAAAATACTTACAAAATACCCCCAACACTTCAAAAACATCTCTTATTTATGAATGTATATCATATTCTAAAAAAGTGTTCGACAAAAATATCCCTGTATCAACTATGAAGGATTATTTAAAAACAATAAATATAGACGAAAAATAAAACGCATATATTTTCGTCCAAAAAACTGAATTCTCGTCCTTTATAAAATTGCCATACAATAAATGTTAATTCATAGTGTTTCTGTAAAATCAACAAAAGGAAATAATATGAATAATGACACTATCTTAATGACACAAGCACAGGCCGCACAATATCTTGGAACAACCGTTGGAACGCTTAATTGCTGGCGGCACTATGGCAAAAATACTATCCCTTATGTGCGCTGGGGTAACCGTATACGATATCGCAAAGCTGATTTAGATACATGGATTGAAAACAATATTCAACTTTAAAAGTTATCTTTACAAGACCTTCCTTGCTCCAATTGCTCGGGGTGTGTAAAGATAACTTGTATAACAACTAACATGACCATGATAGACATGCTAATTAAACAGACGACCACATCGTCAAGCAATGCTTTATCGCCTGTTGTGGACTATTATAGCAACAATACAAAAAATATCAAATAAATTTACAACCATTATCAACCCCTATACCGCGGGAGAAAAAAATGAACACAACCGAGCAAATGCAACTAAACCTTGAAAACCATCGCCGCATTTATCGCCAACGCACCATTGATGCTGGACGATATTTTATCGAACACCCATTATTGGATTACGAACGAAAATTAGCTCAAATCGCCCTTGATGAATGCAAATCAAAACAAGAATGGCAAACCGCATCTGCAGACGATATACGAATATCTGCCACAGGTGTAATGACACACAAATCAGCCCACGAACTATATGAACGATATCAGCACAAAATCTGGATATCATATGCAGCCGAACAATGGTTCACAAATCAAATTAAACAATGTGACGAAAAAATACAAAATATCGCCATCGAAAACCTATCAAACAAACGCAAACAAAACAAACTTAAGCACTGGCAAGAACGCAGATTACAATATCGCATCAAACTTAATACCCAAATCCAGACCAGCAATCGCTATGAATCATTGCTAAAAAAATGGCTGGGCATATGCCAAAAAATTAGAATCAATGAAATCTATCAAGAAATCCAATCTGAAAAACAAGGCAACGGACACAAATATGGATTCAACCCAAATATGCAATCTCGTGCCACTGCCACAGATATGTTTTCAGATTTTGAGTAGTAAATTGAAATAAGTGATAATAAGTGATAACTTTGCTATCTGTAAAAAACACCCAAATTTTTCAGTAAAATCACGCCATCATACTATCCAACAACAAAAACTCTAATAAAATCACCAACTATTGCATCGCCTGACAAAAATATCGTACTTTATTACTAATACTCTAACTTATAAATTTCTTATTTACTATTTCTTTTGTCTTATATATTAAATACAATCTCATCAAATGCGAAAAAGTTTCTTTTGTTGGCTTTAGTATATCCCAAACCAACAATTCTGTATCAAACACCCCCGTTTTTATCCATTTTTCTTCAAGTTTTTCATAAACATAAATCATACTTTGGCCAACATATTTATAATCAAAACTATAAACCTTTCTTTCTTGTGGGTTAAGACTAGGAATAGCACTTGCCGCTATTGCCATTCCCATAAATGCAAACTTTGGTTCAAATGTTTGATAATCCCAACATGCTGAAACACCTATTATATTTCCATACTTATCCCACAACAGCCATGTATAGGTATCCAATGAGTTATTATAAGTCGGAACCAAATGCTTAAAATACCAATCCGTCCTATCCAGACAAATATCCTTTAGCAAAGGATAATTTCCAACAAGTTTTTCAACATTGTTAAAATCACCAGCATATTCAAATAATAATGGTCCTGTTTCTCTGTTATAAGAAAACATCATAATGGTGCTTATCTCGGAATTAACGCCATTATCTTTTAAAACCTTATAATTTATCTCAAACCAATCTTTTGAATATTGTGTATAAACTGGCAATTTTACTTTTTTTTGAAATAACTTTTTAATTATATTTGTCATATTTCCCCCTATTCAGACACCACGTTTTCTCTCTTTCTTTCCAATTCTAAAATATCTCTAAACTGGTAGGTATATGTAAAAATTTTATCCATATACATATTATCACCAGCCCAATACTTATCAGAAATATACCCCAAATATATTTTATCTTTATAAAACTTTATTTCTGTCAAAAATAACGTTTTTCTACAAGGCACTAACTCTGTATTAAATACAGGATATGAATTATTAAAAGTATTCATATAACCATACCCCACGATAGTTTTTGCCCCCGTATAAACAGAACCAGCATAATTAGCTTTTTCACAAACATCCGGCACAGATATACTATATACATTAATTTCCCTTCTTACCTTTACAGGATTTTTGCATTTATAATTATTTATTTCTTTATCATAGTCTCGCTTAGTCATTTTTATACCCGACCTTGCGTAACCAACATTTGTATTAAACGGGTCATTGGTATAAAATGGGTTTTCATCCAATTCTTTAAACCCAGTACTAAATTCTGCACCTTCAAAAACAATGCAAAAATCATCCGATTTTAAATACTGTTCAATTTTGTGCATATTTTCATAATCATAACCACTACCTTCAAAACACCTATCTACACAAGGTTCCATTACACATCCAAACAACAAAAAAACAGACAATAAAAACGCCCTATTCATACCACACCCCTTATAAAAAAATGCCGTCAACAAGGGAATATTGACGGTCGGGTGGCTTCAAAACATCAAGTAAATGCCCCGCTGCTTTTAGAATAATCCTATTATATAACAACGGACACCCGACCACAGGTCAGGCAAAACGGTGCGAACACACCATTTACTATATGGATAACGATGCAATCCGCACCGTACTTGATGGGTTTTGAAGGACCCGAACCCGCTAGTCCCCTATCGGATTCAATACTTATAATAACAGTAAATACCCATAAATGCAAAAATTAAATATCAATCATCCACCGGCTCTAATCCATAACGCTGTAAATATAAAACCACAGCAGCCATAATTTCTATCGCCCAATCAACAACATCTTCTTCCATTGTCTCGGCAGCAACACCATTTGACATTATATTAACGTGTTTAAAATCACAATATTTGTCATACATGTGTTCAAAATTCCCATTGTCCAGTCCGTCAAAAGTTTTAGAAAACGCTCTAACATACCCCTGTGGGTCTGGTCGCACATAATTAGAATATATCAACGATTTTTTATCGGCATTGCTACCATCACGATATTTTAATTTCTCTAAAATTTCTTGATGATTTTCTTTGTCTGTTTTGCCGTTTTTTAATTTTTTGATTATACAATCACCAATCGGTGCAAATATTTTTAATTCCGCAAAATATGCATTCCATGCAGAATCCTTATGAAAATCATCATCCCATGACAATATTTTAACCATTTGACCAGCTGACGAACGTGCCAGATATTTATTCAGATTTTTTAAACGTTCTTTTTCGGTTTTCTTATCCTTGATATAACTGAGTACCGAACACACTTCCAATACATTCCCCGCAACCAAAAACGCATCATAAAACCGTCTGTTATCACACAACAAATCAAACGACTTTAACCCATTCGCAATTCTGTCATACAGATTCCATATAACAAAATCAAACATTGATTCTGTTCCGACAAAATTTGGAATTTTTTCTGGCACAAACGCTTTAATTATCACCAAATCTTTCAGTGTTTTCATTTCCCACATAACACACCGCCATTCAAAAAAAAACACCAACTGGCCTTACGACCAGTTGGATTATTTTACTTTTCCTTCCTAACCCCCTTGAATGGTGTTCCGTCGGATTTTACATCCATAAACCGCCCCGTTTCACTGTTACGTTTAACATAGCAGCCATTCATTGGGTTAAAACATTGCGACCGTTCTTTAACAGCCCCAATTCGACTATTATCACCATATGGTTTATTTACCGCCATAACAAACCTCCTGTATTACAACAAGTTCCCTTGGTGCATTCACAGCGATTACCAGCTCTTTTTAGTGCCTTGTCTTTCGTTTCCTGAGAAAATGCAGGTGGACTTTTATGATTTGGGTCGCAGTATGTACTTGTGTTTTGATGACATTTTTTGCACAAAACACGTGCATTATCCAAGCCATTACCACCATCAATACGGATATGATGAACTTCTAATTCTTTTGTATTTAAACATCTACTTGCCATATTTTCCTCCTTTATTTTATAGCAAGGAGAAAAAACCAGTTACATTTATCATTTTTTCGTGATACAATCACAAGTGCGTATATATGTAATCGGTTTAATCTCCGATGTTCATATTTTCCCACTGGGAAAAGACCTAATTTTCTCGGTGGGGATTTTCTGTTATTTCGTATTTAATACCATATCTAGTAATCAAACACTACTAACATATCCAATATATTGAGTTGGTCGTTTTTTATCAATATACAAAAAGTTATTTTTGTTTATTTTTCACTTTACTTTTCATAAAGTGGGTTTTCTGCCACATACAGCCCGAAAACAGAATCGGTTTTTGCAGCACTAACATATTTTTTTGACTGTTTTTAGCCGATTTTCGATTCGTTTTTTACAAATTATGGTTAACAAACCCCAGCATTTTATCTGTGGCGGTTTGCATTGAATCACGAATTGGGTCAACCGTCAGGCGGCTATAAACCTGTGTTGCGCTGGTGGATTTATGGCCAAGTGATTTACCAATAACCGGCAAACTGGCACCTGATATCGCCTGCCATGAACCCATTGTGCGCCGCAGGTCATGAATCCGCATATCTGTGATGTTTGCCGCCCGCAACAACGATTGCCACGGACGTTTTGGGTCTTCCAGATGTCCACTGGCACTTTTGTTGCTCGGCAACACCCAACCGTTTTTCTTGCCTTGGTTGATTTTTAATAATAATTCACGCAACTGATTGACTATTGGAATCTGTAACGGTTGCCCACCCTTGGAATCAGGCACATATATCAACCCAGACGTAAAATCCACATGTTCCCAGCGCATAGTCAGCACATTATTCCGCCGCATCCCAGTCATCAGCGATATCATCACATAGTTCCTGAACACATCGTTTTTGCATTCCGCCAAGGCAGTCCAAAACCGCTTTAATTCATCGCCGTTCAAGAATCTGTCCCGACTTTTTTCTGTAAATTTACGGATTCCGCCGGCCGGATTGCCCCGCACCCCCATCAGGCCTTTCTTCACCGCAATCACATACATATGCTTAATCAGCGACAACACCCGATTGGCCGTATATGGACTGTGTGTTTTACAAGTTTCCGCATGCAGGCGTTCAATCTCGTCCGCCTTGATACTTAATAATTTGCGATTATGGAATTGATTTAACCTGTGCTTGAATACACTGTCATCATTTAGAACAGAATGTTGTTTTTTATAGATTGTAGAATATTCGGGTTTATAGATATTTTCATAAAACTGGCGCAACGTCATATCATTCAGATTTTCCCGTCTTTGAACACTAGGGTCTGTGCCATTGGTCGCCATTTCTTTTAAACTATGTGCCTGCCGACGGGCATCACACAGTTTAATCTGCCCCACACGCCCAATTTTTACACGCTTTGGTGTGCCTTGGAATTTCATATATGCATAATAAGTCTTTGCCCCACCATAGGTCACAATAACACATAGGCCATCATGACTGCCGGTATCATAATACACCGCCTGACCCGATGTGGGAATACTCAGGTTTTCCAACGCCCGTTCTGTAAAATTTATACGATTTGAAGACATTTATTCTTTATCCACACGCTTTAACAGTTTTAAATTTGCACCCGACACAACCTTTTTACCGGTTTCTTGTTCCAACTGTAATCGTGCCTGACGGGCGACATTGCCACCACGCTTGGCCACCGCCATATTTTCCGCCAACCCCATTGGATTTTCATTTTTTGCAATCTCGGTCGCAGATAATTCCGCCAACATATTCAAAACCAGTTCGGCATTCGTCATATTATCACGCAGGGATTCTTTCTTTAGCCCCTTGTGCTGTTTATATTCTTTGGTCTTCATCCCCGACCAAGAACGTGTAATTTCATCGGTCAACAAAGCATATTCCAGCCCCTGTTTAATTTCACCCCTGTCCAATTGATTAGTCAGGTCTTTACGAATTTCAATAGAACGCAACCGCTGGGCAATCCATTCATCCGAATATCCCAACCGTTGATAGTAATTTAATGCACGTTGTATTGCGATTTCAGGGTCTGATATTTCATCAATTCTTTCACTGCCCACACTGGCCAACCACAACTTAAAGGGTTCAGCTTTCTTAGACGGCACAGATTGAATCAAACGCAACAACTGTTCTGTATCCGCCACATCGGTCATACGCAACTTGCCATCCGGCGCAACCAATTTCAACTGGTTACAATTTGTAACCGTTTCATTTCCTTCCGCCTTCAGACGGCTTTTCAAAACCTTCCAATAATTACGTGAATGCTGATAATCTGATTCCGTCAATGCTGCAATAACATCAACAATGGAAAAATACCACTTTTCAGCATCCGCATCCCATTGGGTTCTGATATTTGTATCTTGGAACAGTTTCAGTGTCGTATCTGTCATTTTTTACCCCTGTAAATTTGACCCGTTATCTTTTTCGTTTTGCTACCTATTTGCTACTGATATCACAAATTTTCACATTTTGCTACCAATTTTTATTAAATCTTGTTAAAGTTATTATGCGACACAACACGCAGAAAATCAAGAAAAATTAAACAACATTAAACATTATTAAATATCTGACCTATTAACTGAAGGTCAGTGGTTCAAATCCACTCCCCGCAACCAAGATTTAATAAAAACCACCCCCTGCGGGTGGTTTTTATTAAATATGTGTGTTGTGTTGGATTTGAGCCACTGAACAAGGTGGTTCACCACAAGGATTAGGCAGACGGCAGTATGCCGGTTTGCGACAGCAAAAATCCGCAGTTGCCGCGAAAATCATAATTTTCGCGAAACCCAACCCCCGCAACCACGAATTTTCTAAAAATACCGCATTTGCGGTATTTTTGTTTAGAAAATTCAGTGTCTCGACGTAGCGCAGCGAAGGCGGACTTGTTTTTCCCTGTGGTGTGTTTTTTTATTAAAGATGTATGTGGTTGATTGATTTATAAGCAAATTATAAACCATGTGCGATTTCGCACTTGCGTTTTTTATTTTTTTTTCTAAAATATTAACTATTGAATATATCAATACAGGAAAGAGATATGAACAAAATCCACAAAGCCCTATTTTCATTGTTTGGTTTTTTTGTTGGCCACGAAGCGTACGCAGCCGTCGCTTGCAGCCTCGCATCTGAAGCCGCCGTCAGCACACTTAACACTACAACCGTCCGACCATCGGCTGGTACCGCCGATTGCGCATCAACATCGACGACTTACTACTATGCAAATTCTGCCGGGACAACTTTCTTTAAAGTAATCCAATGCACCTCATGCTCCACTGGCTGGCAACGCTTAAGCGAAAAAGTACCCGCACTACCATGCAGTTTTACCGTACAATATTGTAAAGAATGTGAAGGCTGCACAAATTGTACATCAGATACATCTTGGTCGACCGCAACAAACGGCCTCCAAAGCAAAACCACCGCCAGATGTACAGACATATGCAACCAAACATGCGAAAGAACAACTGCATATCGCTGCATTGGCGGATATTATGGTTCACCAACCGATACAAACCCCGTTTGTTATGTATGTCCAACATCGGGTGGCCTGGAAGGGACCAGTACTCTCGGTGACAACAGCATGATCGAAAAATGTTATTTTCCAGCCGGTCGTTCCGTTGATGATACAACTGGCACATACCAATTCACAGACAAATGCTTTTACAGCAGTTAAAAAAATACCGCAAATGCGGTATTTTTTTTAAACCATCGACAATACACCATCTTGGTTATTATGTCCGTCACGCATTCCAATTGGCGCACGCTTTGCACGTTCCGCCAATATTTTTTCTATTTCTTCTTGGGCTTTGGAAATACCACTTAACGTCTTTACATTTCCACCTTCATTTGGCACATACTTTAATACCACGGGCCGGGCAGACGTTGGCAATGCGTCACTCTTGGTTTTGCCGCCAAACTTTAATCCCGAACGCCACACCAATAATTTATCCAAAATGGCTTTTGTAATAACGGTTCTTTCAACGGTTTTATCAATCACCCCCGATTCATAAATTGCCATAACAATGTTTTCAAAATCTGCGACGGTCAAACTTTTGGATTCTTGGACAACATTTCCATTTTCATCTCTTTGTTCTTTTTGATATTCAATAATATCGGACAGTGCCGTCAACCCACGTTGCACCCCATCGATATAAGACGTATCTATATTTATTTTTTGTGCTTTGGCATCCACATCTTTTATAATTTTCACCAAAGTATCCCCAATTCCACGCCCACGTTTTGCCCCAACGGCCAATTCATATATCAAATGTCCCAACATAACTTTATCTGCTGTTCCTGGGCCTTGGGTCATCTGGGCGCCGGTATCAAATATACCGATACAGAAATTTCTGAAATCTGTATTATCAAAGTTCTGCTGACCTTGGTGTCTGTCGGTATCCCATTTTTCACCCGACAACAGCAACGCCAATTCCAACGTCACATATGCAACGGCAAAGTCATGCTTTTCTTCTTCCGTCCAACCATCAAACGTCAAAGAATGCCCCGATGCCATTTCCATAATTTTATATGCATTTGCGCCATTTTCTGCGGCCCCATACGCCAACCATTGTGCCACATCGGGCGAATAAGTCGCATCGCCGGCCGTCACAGAATATTGTTCATAAACATGTTTTGCATGTTTATATTTTTGATAATCTTGTTCGATATCTATTTCCGAGAAAGCAGATTCACGTGCCTGATTCAAAATATTTTGCAAAGGCGCAAACTTTTTATCTGCCACAACCAAATCATTAATTGTTCGTGCAATCATATCGACACCGGATGCGGTTAATTCATGTGCATATGGGCGCATAACCGAAATCACACATGGGCGACCGTCATACACAATCTGAACCGTGATATAGAACGACCCCGCCCCCAACAATTTTCCCACATATGAAATTTTATTCATTTCCGATTCCGGCAAAGCCATTTTTAAAATTTCAAACAATTCATCACGTGTCGGTATATTTGCTTTATCACGCAATGTCGCCAATTCGGCACGAATATCCGCATCCAATGTCGGCAAATAAGACAACAGTTGTCCAAACTTAATAAATGCCGGCCCTTTGTTTTGCAAGAACATTTTTAATCCCCGCCCCACTGCACGCCCACCGGACATATTTTTTGAATCGCCACGTTGACCGGCGGACGCCAACGCCGCAATAATCAAGTTTCGTTCATAATCTTGCAAATTATTATATACAGCACGAATAACCAAATTTGCATCTTCCCAGTATTCAGATTTTTCATCAAAATACATTGATACAACCAAATTTAATTTATCTTCATCTTTATTACTGTACGAATTCATCAATCTGTTCATCATATATGCACGGGTTGGCAAATCGGCACCCCAAAAATTTTCATGAATCAAAATTAAATTTGATTTATTAACAGATTTCGTATCATTTGATTTGATGTTCTTCCTGATATAATCCAGTGTATAATTCAATGATTTTTCTGTCAATTTATCACTTAAAAAATTAATCATAACCAACACCGAATTTGGAAAGCCCGCCAAAGCACTGAATGCTGCTTCTGCGGCACGAATTGCATAATCCTGTTTTGCAATTTCACCCATATCGTATCCAGATTCCCCACCCAATAATTTTGCGACTTTTTCCTGGGATACAATTTTTTCCGATATACGATTTAACAAAGATTTTTTTATCGCATCTGAAAAACCATGTTTATATGGTTCTGACGTCCTTTGTATTTCATCCAACATATTATGCACACGCCCAACAAACACATCTGAACCATCATCATGTCCCAATTTATTTGCCCAATAATTTGCATAAAATTCTATTAATTTTTCACGTTCATTAAAGAATTTAATATCCGATGACCGAATATCCCCAAACGGTGTTACTGGATTTCTTGTTAACAGATTTACAGTGTACTTTATTGCCACATCATCCGTTACAGGCCGTGCCACAATTTGATTAACTATTTTACGCATATATTTATTTTCATTGGCATATTCATCTGAAAAAATACCATTTCTTTCCATAAATTCATATAAACAAATCTGTTCATATAACATCAAAGAATCAAAATCTGAATCCAATATATATTGGGCAAAAACCTCTGCAATGGCGCCACGATAATCACCACCAACTATACTTCTGGATTCTGCTTCCAAAAATTCAATCACCGGAATTGGATTTGTACGTCCACCATGTCTTAAAAACTCTGCCCAAACACAAATTGCCATATCACGATTTGGTAAAACAGATTTCATAACATGCAATAATTCATCACCTGTTTGAATTTTTTCTTTACCCAAGAATTGATTAATTATATTTTTCAAGAATTGTGATTCTTCTTTGTACACAAAGTTATCAACAACAATTTGTGGCACATTGAAATATGTTATAAACGGTGTTTTTGCAAACAAGTTTCTTAAATAAATCGAATATCGCCTGTACTGCTCATTGGCGGGATAATTACTGATGGACCAATCCTTGACTATATTTCCATAACAAATTCTCATTATGTCAAGAGTCATGGCATTTTCATTAACTAAATCCTGTGCCAATTTATACATTGCACCCAAATATCTTTTTGCAAAAATATCTGATTTTTTTATCCCAAAGAAATCTTCCACATATGCATTGATTTTTGAATAATCATTCGGTCTGACATTTGGATTTTCGGTTGGCGCATCATCACCACACAGAAAATAACCGTATCCACGTGAAGCAAACCATTTTTGTTGCAATGCCTTCATTTCTGGGATAAAAACATCAAAGTAAAAGTTATTAAGAATGCCACCGACGAACCCATATTGAAATTTTCCCACAAATTCTGTGCCGGTAATTTTTCCACACATATAATCACTTAAATAATTATAATAATCTATTGTATAATTTATAGCCTGTGTATTTTTTTCCAAGATGATTTTGTCTTGTTCCTTTTTTAGTTCTTCTTCATCTTTTTCACGTTGACGATATGCATCATCACCATACAGCGTTACAGTACCATCTGTTATATAATAATCATCACGATTATACCCCAAACCAACGTTATACATCCTTTCTAAATTATACATAATGGTACGAATTTGGATGTTTGTATTATGTCTCAAAATATCGTATCGCAATGATTTACCGATATTATCCTTACCATCTGCTGTCACCATCGGGTATCGTTCAATTAATGCGGTGGCATAATGTCCCGTCCACAGTAAATCTTCTACTTTTTTTGCCCAGTATAACAATGCGCTGTCATCATATGCCGACGCCAAAAAGTTTTCAATATTCTTATACTGTTCGGCGAACGGCCCAAACAACCCTAAATATGAACGATTCAAAATTTTGCGTACTTGTGCAGATGTGCATACATTATGTGCATGATTAAATATTTCTTGTAACAAAAATGTTTCTTCTGATGATTTTTGTTTGAAATCCATCGTGGATAATTTTTCACACAAATCATCGATACGCACATTATTCAATCCCGAAATTCTATAAGATTTAAATTCATCCAATATTACTTTTAAAAATTCGACACGATTAATTTTTGTTACATCTTTTGTTTTAAATTTTTTCAACAACACTTTATCCAGATATGTGTTATAACCGTTTGCCTTATAAATATTTTCGATTTGTTGTTGAAACTTTGTCCATTCTTTATTTTTAAATTTTCTAACTTTGCTAAAATCTCCCTGCTCTAACGCTTTTTTTGTTAAATATGCCTTAACATCTTCTGCACGTGCAAATCCGGTTCCATGTACCCCCAAATTAATAGATCTATAATTAAAGTCCAAAAAAACTTTTTTTTGCATTTCCAAGATATACAGTGGGTTATACCCCCCATTAATCATCAAATCCACAGAATTAACATCGGCCCATCTTTCTTGAACAATTGTATTTGAACCCCGGTTATAATTTTGCCATATATAATGTCCGCATTCATGCGCCAACACAGCCGCCAATTCTTCTTCATGGTCCAACTTTTTTATCATAGAATCAGATACTGCGATTATATTTTTACTTAAACCATCACCTGATTGTTTATTAATAAAAAAAGCATTTGCAGAATCACTGTGGAAACACATAAACGCAAAATCATTACTGTCAACGCCCATGTTTTTGAATAATCTTTCAAATACATATTTCAATTTTGCTGCAACCGCCACCCCTATTTCAGATGCAGATTCATACAATTTCAAACCTTCAAAATCATCCCATGACAAATCAAATTCAGTCTTATCATTAATATTTGTCATAATATTCCCCTTACACTTATTGGTTAATTATACCAAAAAAACCAATTGATTCATAAACATTTTATCCATAATATACATATGTATAACCACGGGATATCGAAATGAAAAACACTTTAATTTTACTTGGATTATTCTTACCATTTACTTTGCATGCAAATAATTTTAAACCATACATTGGTGCGGATGCGTCTGTATCGATTATGGATTTTACAACCGACACAGACATGGATGAAAACTTTACAAACATCACCATTAATGCCGGTGGAAAAATTGGTCGGAATTTTGGCGTTGAATTATTTTATAATCACGCCATTGCCAACGACACAACTATATCAACACTATACGACGAATTAACAACCGAATTGGGTTTTGTCGCATATGGTTTTGACATATTCGGATATTATAATTTATCACCTGACTTTGAATTTTTCACATCATTTGGTGTTGCGAATTACGACTTTGAAATAACACAAGAATATACAGATTACATATATGGCACCACCACGCAAATCACCACAGATGAAAACCGTGTTTCGACCCGTTTGGGCATTGGCTTAATGTACACATTTTCGAACCAGCCTGTATCACTGTTGGCGCAATACCAATACATACCCGTTAACACAAACATAATAAACACTATATCTGAATTTTCCATTGGCTTCAGATACAGTTTTTAATAAAACAACGAACAATGTGCGGTGGGATATTTTATCCGGTGTCTGTACACTGAAATATCCCCACCCCACACAAATATGCCATTAAATTTTATTTAAATACCAATCAACTGTTTTAATGATACCACTATCAAAGTTCTCTTGTGCACACCACCCCAGTTCATTTTCTAACTTTGTGGCATCGATTGCATATCTGAAATCATGACCGGCCCGGTCTGCGACAAAAGTAATTAATTCTGCATATTTTTTACCATCTGGCCGTGGTCTGCGTTCATCCAATATTGCACAGATTGTTTTGACGATGGTAATATTATTCCGTTCGTTACGTCCACCGACATTATATGTTTGTCCGGCCACACCTGTGTGAAAAATCAAATCGATTGCACGGCAATGATCCAACACATATAACCAATCCCGTATATTTTCCCCTGTTCCATAAATTGGCAAAGGCTGCAGATTCAAAGCTTTATTTATAATATGTGGGATTAATTTTTCATTATGCTGTTTTGGGCCATAATTATTTGAACAATTTGACGTGGTCACATTCATACCATAGGTATGATGATATGCCCGCACCAAGAAATCAGACGATGCTTTTGATGCGGAATAAGGGCTGTTTGGTGCATATGGTGTTGTTTCTTGGAACAATCCATCATTTCCCAACGTACCATAAACTTCATCTGTTGAAATATGGTGAAATCTGGCATTTTCGTATCCATCTTTTACTTTATTTGGCCCATCCATCCAATGACGACGCGCCGCATCCAACAAATTAAAAGTCCCCAAAATATTTGTATTAATAAACGCCCGTGGTCCGGTGATTGAATTATCAACATGGCTTTCTGCGGCAAAGTGAATCACACCACGCACATCATTTTCTGTAAATATTTTTTCGACCAAATCCGCATCACAAATATCACCACAAACGAATTGATAATTTGGCATATTTTCACATTCGGTCAAGTTATCCAAATTTCCCGCATATGTTAATTTATCTAAATTTATAATTTTATAATCGGGATATTTTTCGCAAAAATAAGGCACAAAGTTCGACCCGATAAAACCTGCCCCACCTGTGATTAAAATTGTTTTATGCATTTTTCCAATCCTTTTTCCCAATGATTAATATCTAAATCAAAAACATCTTTTATTTTATTTTTACTTAACACGCTGAAATGTGGTCGTTTGGCCCGTGTTGGGTATTGATTTGACATAATTGGTTTTACATCGCATTTCAATCCGGACAATTCCATAATTTTAATTGCGAAATCATACCAAGAACACACACCTTCATTTGTAAAGTGATAAACACCCGCATTTTCTGGTGACATTTGTGGAATAATTTTCACAATAGCATCTGCCAAATCACCTGCAAATGTTGGCGTTCCAATTTGGTCACACACAACGTTTATTGAATCTTTTTCTGCCCCCAATCTGCGCATAGTTTTTACAAAATTATTTCCATGCACCGAATACAACCATGCGGTACGAATAACAACCGGACATTTTGCATTTTCCAACACAGCAATTTCACCATCACGTTTTGTTTTACCGTACACAGACACCGGATTTGTTTCATCATCTGGCGCATATGGCACACAACCCGTTCCATCAAAAACATAGTCTGTTGAAACATGGATAACTTTATCACATGCCACGGCCAAATTTTTTGGCCCCACGACATTTACATTATATGCCGCATCAAAATTATCTTCGGCCAAATCCACTGCGGTATATGCGGCACAGTTAATAATTAAATCGACATTATTTTTTTCGACAAATTGTTTTACCGCCGCCGCATCGGTTATATCCAAAGTGTCTGCATCTGCACAAATTGCATCTGGCAATCTGGCGGCCAATTCCCGTCCCAACTGTCCATTACATCCCGTTATCAGGTACATCTTTCAACCCCTTTGCAATTCTGTCTTTTTCCGAAGTAATAATTTTATCATATGGAATTTTCCAATCGATACCAATATCTGGGTCATCAAATCTGATACCGAATTCTGCATGTGGCGCATACAGATTATCACACTTGTACGCAAACACGGCGGTATCGGACAACACGGAAAATCCATGTAAAAATCCACGTGGTATAAATAATTGTCTTTTATTTTCATCGGATAATTCGACGGCGACATACTTACCGAATGTTGGGGAATTTTTTCTGATATCGACTGCGACATCCAACACACGTCCCTGCAGAACCCGGACTAATTTTGCCTGGGCAAATTCTCCTAATTGGCAATGCAAACCACGCACCACCCCATACCCAGACTTTGATTGATTATCTTGTACGAATTTATTTGTGATACCGTTTTTCACAAATTCTGCTTCGTTATAACTTTCGAAAAAGTATCCCCGTGCATCTGCAAAGACGCGTGGTTCAACGATAACGACACCATCGATTTCTGTTTTAATAAAGTTCATGTTTTTCCTTATATATTTTTTCTAAATAATCTTTATATGCACCTGACTTTAATTCACGAATTAAATTCATCATTTGCGCATCATCTATAAAGCCCTGTTTATATGCAATTTCTTCGATACAAGCGATTTTTAATCCCTGTCTTTGTTCGATTATTTGCACAAATTTACCTGACTCTATTAAACTGTCTGGTGTACCTGCATCCAACCATGCGTTTCCACGTTTCATTGGCACAACGGACATCCGCCCTTCATCCAAGTATAAATTATTTAAATCTGTAATTTCCAATTCACCACGTGCCGAAGGCTTTAAAGTTGCGGCTTTTTTTACCACATCGGACGGGTAAAAATATAAACCAACGGACGCATAGTTTGACTTTGGATTTTTGGGTTTTTCTTCAATAGAAACCGCCTTTAAATTTTCATCGAATTCCACCACACCAAATCTTTCGGGGTCGGACACATGGTACGCAAATATAGTCGCCCGTTTTCCCATATTTTTTTGCACTTCGTTTTTAAACATATCGAATTGCCCACCCATATAGAAAATATTATCCCCCAATATCAAGCACACATCATCATCACCGATAAAATCCGCCCCAATTGTAAATGCCTGGGCGATACCTTTTGGTTCGGGCTGAATTGCATATTGAATATTTATTCCAATTTGTTTTCCATCTGCGAATAATTTTTCGATATTTGGGGTATCCTGTGGTGTTGAAATAATTAAAACATCTTTTATTCCGAACAGCATCAACGTTGACAATGGATAATAAATCATTGGTTTATCATACACCGGCAATAATTGCTTTGAAGTTATTTTTGTTAATGGGTACAAACGGCTGCCACTGCCACCGGCCAAAATAATTCCTTTCATATTCATACCTCTTTATATAAATATCTGTATGAATTTTATGATAAAAACACCACATAATCAATAAGATTGATATCCGAACAAAATCCTAAATCAGACAGTTTTTTAAATCTTGGCCTGTTTCATTTTGGTCGACACGTTTATTACGAATTTCTTGTGCGGCCTCTATTTTTTGTTGTATTAAAACAAAATCCGGATGTTCTAAAAATTTTTCTTTTAACTGTGCCGAAGCATTTTTGACTTCATCATATGTTTTTACAAAAATAGGGAACACGGCCCCCGCCGCATTTTCAACAGACTTTTTTAATTCCGGAAAGAATTCTTTTGCGACTTCGTTATAAACATTTATATGTTTATTTTCATGTGCCAACACCGCATTATATGAACAAGATTCCGGTTTATGTCTGACATCAATTTTCACATTAAATTTATCATATCCCGCATTCATATCCACAGAATCAATACCGACACAAACACCACCCGGTACGGGCGAAACAAAGAACCCAATATCAAATTCATTAACCCACGCTGTTTCAACCAACCCGTGCCACATATCATCCAAACCGTCGTCTTGCATAATATGTGTCACAGTTTTAATTAAATTTACATTTACATCTGCATTTTTTTTATATTCCAAACACCCGTCGGCCCACCCCGGGTTTACAGCGGCCACAACAACCAACGCCGGCAAAACACGCCACATCCCGCCCATAACTTACACAACTCCGCTTTGGCGTTTCAAATATTCTGCCACAAAATTTGTTCCATACATTTTATACAGTTCTTCTGCCAACAGAACGGACGAACGACCTGATTCGAACAACCTTAACATATTTCCCAATCCGCCCAATTCTGTATTTAAAATAACAGATTCATTATTAACCGGCCGTGACAGTAAAACCGCCCTTTTTAAGTTTGGATATGCTTTACCTTGTATAAATGCCAATTCCAACGGGTTTAAATTCCAATATTCATAATCACGTGCATCTGCGGCGGGATTTCTGAAAAACAATCTGGTCTGTGCTTGGCCACGCACAACATCACCAATCCCCAATTTATCCAATACGTTCGCCTGTTGGAATGCAACCATATATGCCTGTCTGTTTTTACGTCCTTCTTGCAGTCCCACAATAAAGTTAGACCGGAACATTTTATTTTCCAACATAGGTGCGGTTTCATCAATCATGATTAAAGACGGATTTCCCCCCGACACTGTAATTGTGTTAATTCTGTGCAATATATAAGAAATAACGGCCGGGGCCAATTGTTGGTCTTGCAAAATATCTGTAAAATCGAATGTTGTCAATCTGGATTGCAAATCCAAAGTATCCATATCTTCATTAAACATATCGCCGTATTGCAGTGGGTCAATCCACTTTTTCAATGCGCTGCGCATATGTCCTGCGGACGAAAAACAACTTTCCCATAAATTTCCCAACAGTTTATCTTTATCTTCCAAATAATCAAAGTTAACGGACACTGCCCGTGCAATTTCATCCAAAGATTGTGCATCTGTCTGTTCGGAAATAATTGCCAACCACTGCTTTAAGAACGCACGATTTGCGGCGGTATCCGGCATTTTCAACGGATTCAAACGTGTTGTAAAATTATATGCTGACTTATCTTCATCTTTTTCTTTACCTTGCATAGTGATATATTTTCCACCTGCGGCCAATGTAAAGATTTCCGCCCCCTTGTTTCTATCAAAGAAGAATGCTTTTAATTTTGGATGTCTTAAACTTTGTGCGATTAAGAACGAAAACAACGTCGTCTTACCACCACCGGTTGGCCCAATTGTCAAAGTATGTCCCACTGCGGCGGGTTTATCAGACACATGGAATTGGAATTGATATGGTGTACCTTGTGCGGTTGGGAAAACCACCAACGGCCCTTCACCCCAATCAGAATTTGAAATCCCTGTTGGCTGTGAAGACATTGGAATACTGACCGCTGCGGTTTTTGACATTAATTTAAAAGTACGTGGAAACACATCAAATCCGGGGATTTGCGCAAACCACGAAACACGTGCGGCAAAACTTTCAACCACCGGCGTCACCCCAAACGAAGCACAAATCTTTTTAAATTCTGCAATATGTTTATCCAAATCATCGATTGATTTACCGGACAGAACGAACAACGGGTAATAATTAACCATATTTTGATTACCGACCACATTTTCATCCATGACCGCTTCTGCGGCATAAATTTGTTCTTCGGTTGAATCCAAGGATGTATCTGCGGTTGTTCTGCGTTGTTTAATTGTTTTTTCCACATCCCCCGCCCCCATAATACGGAATGCGTTCAATGTAATCATTTCTGTTTGGATTGTCGACACAGTATCATAAAATTCTTCATCTAAATAATCCGGCGCACTTTTAAAAGACAACATTGCGGCATACATTTCTGAATTACCGTTATTGTATTTCACCAAACCATTTTTCATAAATTCGATATCATCTGCGGTTGCCAATGCTGCAATTTCTTGATTTGCGGTTTTTGGTTTTGGTTTTGACAGTGGCGACAACACCCGCCCCAAGAATACGGCCATATTTTCCCGTGAATTATTTTTCAACAATCTGGGTTTATATGCCGCCAAAATAGATTCCAAATAATTACCATATGTATCTATTTTACCCCGTGCATCAATTCCCCCCACGGTCAGCACTGCATAATACCTGTTTTTAAAAATCTTTAATCCTTGGCCCCGCCACTTATTATATATTGATTGTAAAACCGGCTGATCAAATTCATAATCCATATTATCATTTAACGCATCACGCACCATATAGAATCTCAACACAACACTTTGGTCACGGAATTGGTTAAACAGTTGCGTTCTTAAATCCAAAAATTTTTCTTTGGTTTCTCTGTCTTGCATACTGGTTTGGATACCATCAATACTGTACACCCGCACGACCGCACCATTTGTTAACAGTAAACTGTTATCATCCAACACCCGTTTAAACGGCAGATAGTTTGCATACTTTACATATCCAAATTTTGGGAACACATATTTGGTTAACACCGGCACAAACAGCGCCATACCAATTGCGACCAACACCAATATAAACGCCACCACAATTAAACTTAAAGTGGACGTATTACCAACAAAATAGTCAAAAAATCCCGAAATATTATTATTCATATAACTAACTTCCTTGGTATTTTCATTTTAAACAATTGAATTTTTGCGACCACGATTTGCCCCAACTGTGGTTCTTTTTTTGAAAAAATTGCGATAAAGCAGTGAACGGCAATCACACCCGCAAAGAACAAAATCGGCAAAGTTGTGTGATTTGCCTCTAATCCCAAAACCAACACCCGTACAATGAACAGCCCGAAAAACAGAAAGAACTGCACAGCAAAATTAAACACTGCCAAATTATATGGCACGTAAAATATACGTGCAGGATTTGCCAAAACTTTCAAAACCTGTTGTTTCATTACATTCTTCCCCTTGGGTAATTGAATTATACCAATTTCAACAATTTTCAACAAGTATAAAAAGCCAACACCAAAATATTGTTAAAAGTGTTAAAAAGTCGAAAGTTATCAACTGTTAATTATTTTGGTTAATTTTCAACAATTTTCACAAAAACCCTTAAAAATCCGGGATTTTTTTGTTAAAAAACTGTTGATAAAAAACTAAAAACCGTTTTCAACAATTTCAACAGGCCCTACTACTACAACAATAATTAATATTATTATTTGATTTTTCAAAAAATATGTTTATAATCGCAATGTAAAAAGGATATCGATATGAAATTTTTAAGTTCTTTAAAGGCTTGGAAGAAACGCGGTAATGTAAAGCAAGTCCGTCGTGGAAAGCAAGTTATATTGATTGACCCTGATAATCCTAAATTCAAAGCAAAACAGGGCTTCAAAAGAAAATAAAAAATCCGCCGATTGGCGGTTTTTTTTTTTAACTTTATTGTTCAAAAGATGTGAATGCTTCTTTTAATGCGGTATCGACTTCGGCCCCCGACAGTCCCGCCCCCCTTAAATATAAAATCTGACTGTCTGTTGGGCGATAAATTGCGGCACTGTGTTCTGCGAAATCTGGTTCTGCAGAAATTCTTTGTTCTGGCATAAATTCAACCTTTGCGCCATCTTCGACCATTGCGACAAATCCGACATCGGATTGACAGTTTTTGCATCCCGGCTTTATTGTTGCGACACCCGCCAGAACAGAATTTGAATTTTTCCCGGCCAAAAGTTTATTTTTTATCAAAATTGCCGTATTTTCGTACAGGTGTTCTGCCCTGCAGTTATATTTTAAATCTGCGGAATTATTCAACACCACCAAACCTGAAACTTCTGAATTTTCCCCGGCATTTTTAATAAAAATGTTCAAAACGGCCGGCTTTTTAATTTTAACATCTGCGCTGATAATAACCTTTTGATTATTTACCCCGACTGTGACATTTAACACATTTTCCCCGGCGATTTCCCCGACATATATAATATGGACCGGCAAATCATAATTATCATTAATCGGTGCATTTTCCAATGTTGATAATTCTGGGCAATAAACACCATCGCGGAAAACAATAGTTTCCGCAGGCATTGTTTTTATGTTGAATTCATTCCACATGTATGACATATTGTCACCATTATAAAGGATTTTATTATGGGATTCAACTGTGGGATTGTTGGTTTACCCAATGTTGGTAAATCTACGTTGTTTAATGCATTGACGCAAAGTGCGGCGGCGGATGCGCAAAACTATCCGTTTTGTACGATTGAACCGAATACCGGCCGTGTTGTTGTACCGGACGCGACATTACACGAATTGGCACGTGTTGCAGGTTCACAAAAAATCATACCAACACAGTTAGAGATTGTTGACATTGCGGGCTTGGTCAAAGGTGCATCCAGTGGCGAAGGATTGGGCAATAAATTTTTGGGCAATATTTTATCAACGGATGCAATTATTCATGTTGTACGTTGTTTTGAAAACGATGACATTGTTCACGTAAACGGTCGCATTGATCCATTGGCGGACATTGAAACAATTGAAACCGAATTAATGTTGGCGGATTTGGAAAGTATTGAAAAGCAGATAAAAAATCTGGAAAAGAAAGCACGTGGTTTGGACAAAGAAGCAATTAAATTATTGGCCGATGCAAATACGATAAAAAGCAATCTGGAAAAATCTGTACCGGCCCGCATGGGTGATGTTGATGCCACACCATTTAATTTATTGACGACCAAACCTGTTATTTATGTCTGCAATGTTGAAGAGGCTTCTGCCGCCACCGGCAATAAGTATTCAGATATGGTACAGCAGAAATTTGGCGCCACATCAGACGTGTTGATAATATCATCAAAGATAGAGATGGAAATTTCACAAATCATTGACCCCGACGAACGTAAAATGTTTTTGGATGATTTGGGGTTGACTGAATCTGGTCTGGACCAAGTTATCAAGACGGGATATAAAACATTGGGGTTGCAAACATATTACACCATTGGCCCCAAAGAAGCGCACGCATGGACAATAACGGTTGGCATGACTGCGCCCCAGGCGGCGGGAAAAATCCACACCGATTTTGAACGTGGCTTTATTCGTGCCGAAGTAATCAGTCCATCAGACTTTATCGAACTGGGTGGTGAAGTTGCGGTAAAAGAGGCCGGCAAAATGCGCCTTGTTGGTCGTGATTATGTGATGCAACCCGGCGACATATGTCATTTCTTGTTTAATACCTGATTCCCCTCCTGCGGAGGGGGAACCAACAAATGTTGGTGGGGAGGGTAAAATTTCCCGGCTTTTTTGATAAAAACAATCAAAAACACCGGGATTTTTTTTCCGACTATACATCGTTATTGCCATACGGGCATGATTCACCAACGGGCGGTTTTAAATTAAATATCTTTTACTTTGTTTACAAATTCGTCGCAAATATAATCACAGTATTTTGATGAGGTTTGTTCAAACAATTTGTCTATTTTATTATCGTTTGTATTTCTGGCGGCAATATAATTTGAATTAATTTTTATATAAAAAGATTTTTTAAAATTGTTTCCATTTACTTCAATGTCACAGTTGCAAACGGTATCTGTGGTTGTATGTGTATCAAAAAATTCTTCCTCTAAATATATAGGAAAATTGTGTATTGATGATTGGCTTTTTATTGTTAATTTTTTTTCTATATTGTTTGTAAGAACTTCGTTCGCAGAATTATTTTTTTGTTTGTAATAATATCCAATGCTTGTTATCAGTAAAATAACAGACAATATCATTACTAATTTTTCACGCATAACCTCTCCTTTATTTGACAATAATTATATCATATGCAGTAAATTATTCAACTGCACATCAACCAACTTTACAATCATATACCCATCGGACAGCAAAACAATCTGAAATAAAATTGTTAAAAATTCCCCGGGTTTTTTGATAAAAATAATCAAAAACGCCGGTG
>JAFXGD010000042.1 GCA_017513285.1 Alphaproteobacteria bacterium | reverse complement strand
TTATGTTCAAATATCCTTTGTGGTAAATTCCCGGTAACGCCAATATAAAGCGTTCCGTTTCTAGAACTGGCCAAAATATAAACATAATAATATTTTTGCATAAAAAACATAGTTTAAGGATAAATCACCTGGGTCCCGTGGTCAAGCCACGGGATGACAGAACATTAATAGCGATATTTATTCACGTCTGTGCCGTCCTATATACCCCCCCCGCACTCTCATTTTGTTACCCCACTGCTTGACTTTCGCATCCAGGTAGTGCAAATAAAAAAACTTCCCAGACCCTGTTCCTGCCGTTGCTTCACCCACACAAACAAATGTATGTGCGGGGCCCGTATGCAGGAATGACAAGGTTTTTTACTTTTCCTCTGTGTCATCCCGTGGCTTGACCACGGGATCCAGGTTGTGCAAATTAAAAAACTGCCTGCACCACGAAGCCTTGGCGAAGTGGTGTCACCCCACTGCTTGCGCGTCCTACGAAACCTTGGTGAAGTAGGAACCCCCGCACCCATGTACTGCAAATAAAAAATTACCCACCCCACCCGCCGCACGGGAAAGTGTATCTATACCTTGAAAACAGAAAAGTTATATTTTATACTGCACATGATATGAAGATTTTAAACCGATATTTTACACGGCAACTGATTGCAATTTTCGTTATGCTGATGTTGGTATTAACGGGTCTGGCATGGATGATGCAAATCATGTCAATGATGAAGTTTTTATTAAAATACGGCATAAATATTACTGATTTTTTGGGGTTGACCGCATTAATGATACCATTTATTGCATCAATTATTGTGCCGTTTGTGTGCTTTATTTCGGTTGTGTTTGTATACAACAAAATGATTGCGGATAATGAAGTTACGGTTATGGCGGCATCTGGCATGTCGCCATGGCAAATTGCACGTCCGGCGGTGCGTATGGGGATTGTTTTAACGGCGTTAAATTTAATATTGAATGTATGGGTTGTACCAATCAGTCAAAGTAAATTCTATGACACGCAATGGAATCTGCAATATGGTATGGCGCATATGAAATTGCAAGAAAGCGCATTCACCGAAATAGCGGATGGGTTGGTTGTCTATGTTGACAAGGTTTCGGGTCATGACCTGGGCCAAGTTATGTTGTCCGACCGCCGTGAAGATTCCGCCACCAACACAATCTTTGCAGAAAAGGGCAAATTAATATCCACCGTGCGTGGATTGTCGTTGGTTATGACAAATGGTTCGTTGCAATCGACGGGAAATCACATGATAACCGGTACGTTTGAAACATTTGATATGGATTTAAACATTGTTGAAAAAAGTGGTTCTTCATCTTTCCGTGTTCGTCGCATACCGACATCTGATTTGGTGCGTGTTGTGTTTGATGCCGAAACTAAAAAGCAACACAAAATGATTTTAACTGAATTGTGCAATCGATTTATTAATCCGTTTATGAATTTACTGTTGGCGATGCTGTGTGCCACAATATTGTTGCGTTCATCGCTGTTGCGTCGCCGGGCCAGTTTTGCCCCCATCGCATCTGTTGCGGCAATGGCGGGGGTTATGGCGCTGTATATGGCTGCAACCAATATGATTGCCAGTTTGACTGACTTTGTCATATTGGTGGTTGCGGTTGCGATTGTATTGGGGGGCGTGTTTATCGCGTTGGTGCGCAAATGAAGAATTCTGGATTAATTTTTATTGCGTTACTTATGTCGACACCCGGATTTGCGATAACGATTGATACGGACGAACCACGGACAATCGTTGCCGACCGCATAGAATATGATTTTCGTTCCGAAACATTAAAGACATCTGGCAATACAGAAATTGTTAATGAATCGGGCCAGCGCATGACATTGACGGATTCGTATATAACGCAATCTGGGGCGGAGTTATCTGGTTCTGATATCAAAATGTGGTTGGGTAATCATGTTTATGTATCGTCTGATAATATTACCCGTCGTGGCGATTTAACGGTTGCCCGCAATGCGACTTTTACCGCATGTGATGATTGTGATGCATATGGCGATGCGTGGGAAATAACCACATACAAAATCATTCATGATATGGAACGCCGTATGTTGGAATTTTACAGTCCGGTATTACGCACATATGATTTGCCGATTTTTTGGTTGCCGTATTTTGAAATGCCGGACCCCGGTGTGCGTTACAAGACGGGGCTTTTAATGCCGGATTTTGAATCTACGAATAAAATGGGAACCCAGATAAATGTACCGTTTTATATATCTATATCGGACACACACGATATGACGGTCACACTGTCATATCTGACCCAAGAAAACCCGCTGTTTCAGTTAGAGCATCGCCTAAACGCAGATTATTCGGAATACAGAACATCTGGTTCTTTTACGCATAACAAAGCCGGTGAAAATCGCTGGCATATCTTTAATGATGATATAATTGAATTGGGTGACAATGCCCGTGCGACGATATTTTTGGAACGCACATCTGATAAAACTTATTTGCAAAAGTACGGATTTTACGGCGATCAACCATATTTGGATTCTGGTGCCACGTTGGAATTGTTCGGACAAAGCAGTTATGTTGTGGCGGACACCCATATTTTCCAAGAATTACGCAATGGCGATTATGCATCTAATCGGTACAGTGCGCCCGACGGTAACATTTTGCCGAACATACGTGCGGTGCATCAGACTGCGCCACTGTTTGGTGAAACATATGCAACATTTGGTGCAGACATGTTGGGCATATCTGGTGACGGTACATCATCCCAACGTTTAATTGGTGATGCACGGTTAACAACGCCATGGACTTTGTGGGGTGGCAATCGCATCACGGCCAGTGTATCTACCCGATATGATTTGTATCATTTTGACAATACATTACTGTTGGGTAATGATATATATTCGGGGTTCAAGCATCGCTTTTTGCCCAGTGGTTATTTAGAATGGGGGTTGCCGATGTTTCGTGCATCTGATGAATGGACCCAGACGTTGGAACCACGGGCCCGTATCACGGTCATGCGCCATTTGGATAAAGAGGCATTCGCCCTAAGCAATGATTCGGCCGGTACGATTTTAACGGATTCGACACTGTTTTCGGACAATCGTTTTTCTGGGTTGGATTTATGGGAAAATGGCACGTATGCAGATTATGGGGTACGTTGGTCTGCATTTAATCCAACCGGTCACATGGTGGAAGTGTTTGTGGGGCAATCGTATGATTTTACCGACCGCCCGGCCATTGATTTAAACAGTGGCTTTCACAATGGTTTGTCTGACTATGTGGGGCGCATTGCATATACGTATCCGGAATTGGTTGGATTATCGACACGTTTCAGATTAAACCAAGACACTTTGGCATTGAATCATATGGAAACGTCTGCAAACATTGGTTCATCGCGCAACTTTTTGAACGTGGGGCATATCTGGTCACGTAATTTAAGTGAAGATTGGACGGAAAACACCGATATTAACGAAGCGGTTATTGGTGCCGGCCTGCAATTAACAGACCGTTGGTCGATGCGATGGAATGCGATATATAATATCGAAGTACACGAATTCCAACGTCACACAGGTGGCTTCTTCTATACGCATCCGTGTTATTATTTATCTGTGGAATACCGCCGTGACAATGCGATAAAAGAAGATTATGTCGGCACAACAACGTTCCAGTTCCGATTTGGTATGGCAATCAACGGCCAACAATATTAAGCAATGGATTATAACAAGGGGGAAATAAATGTATAAACTGATTGGTTTTATTGCGGCATTTTTATTTGTTGGGCCGTTGTATGGGGCATCTGTTATTGCGACGGTTAACGGGCAACCAATTACAGATACAGATATAACTGTGCGTACCCAATTAATGGCACGCCAAGGTCAAACCCCAACCGACAATCGCCGTGTTGCATTACAAAATATTATTGATGACAATGTGAAATTGGCGTATGCGGCAAACTATAATGTTGTTCCCGATGATGCAACGGTTGATACAGAGTTGAAAAAGATGCAAATGGATGATTTAACTGCGTCCCAACGTGAAATGGCACGTTCTGCATTGCGTGCAGAAATCGCATGGCAAATTATTGTGGCACGCACCATAATGCCAAACGTTGACACGTCGGCCGAAGATGTTGCGACCGAACGTGCAAATTTGGCACGTGAACACGGTTTGCCAATCGAAGTGACGATTGTGCGTCTGACGGACATCCCGTCCGAAGTTGCATCACAGTTGACCAAACCAAAATCATGTGATGCGGCAATGGAAATGGCCCGTGCATTTGGTGGCGCACCACAAAAATTCACGGCGATGCAGTATGAATTATCTGCTGACATTCGTGAACGCATTGCATCGCTGCCGAATTTGACATGGTCACCACGTGTTGATGACAGTGTTTTATTGGTGTGTTCGACCCGGAAAACGGACGAATATAAAAATCTGGACGATATTATAAAACAAAACGCTAAATACAAACACGCAATGTTTTTGGCGGACCAGCAGTTAAAACAACTGCGTCGCAGTGCGGTAATTGTAATCAATGATGACAGGTATAAATTATGAAAACAATCCTATTTAATTTAACCGATGCCCAGTTGGAACAGTATATCACAGACATGGGGCAACCAAAATTCCGCGCCCGTCAAATTCGCGAATGGTTAAATCGTGGTGCGCCGGATTTTTCTGTTATGGGTAATATCCCCGATGCATTGCGTACACAATTGGATGCATGCGCACAAACATTGCCCGTCCGGATTATTCGTCGTTTGGTATCATCGGATGGTGAAACGACCAAATTTCTGTTGGAATTAAGCGATGGCGAACAGATTGAATGTGTATTGATGCGCACCACATATGGCAACAGTGTTTGTGTCAGTTCCCAAGCCGGCTGTGCCATGGGTTGTAAATTCTGTGCCAGTACTTTGTTGGGCCTGCGCCGTAATTTAACATCGAACGAGATTTTTGCCCAAATCTTGGTTGCGCAATGGGAATTGCGCAGTGACAGATTATCCGACAAACCCATTCGTCCAAACGGCGACGCGAACAATGGTGATGTGTCGCACATTGTAATTATGGGGACGGGTGAACCGTTGCAGAATACAGAAAATGTGATTGACTTTATTGAACGTGCAAATCATGACATGGGTATTGGTTGGCGTCGTATAACGGTATCTACGTGTGGTATTGTCCCGGGGATAGAGCGCTTAATACAATGGGGCCGTCCGATTAATTTGGCGATATCGTTGCATGCACCCACGGACGAATTACGTTCGACCATTATGCCAATAAACAATAAATATAAAATCGCCCAGGTTATGGAAGCGGCGTGGCGATTTACAGACCTGCTTAATCGTCAATTGATGATAGAATATATCCTGTTGGGTCGCAAAGATGAAAACGGCGAAACGGTTTTGTATAATGCCACGCCCCAGCATGCCGATTTATTATCAGACATGTTGCGTGGCAAAAATTGTATGGTGAACTTAATACCATGGAATGCGGTTGACGAACGTCAATTTGCATCGCCGTCTGGTAATGCGGTACATCGTTTTCAAGATATGTTGATAAAAAATGGGATTCACACCCGCATACGTCGTGAACGTGGCACGGACATTGGTTCTGCGTGTGGTCAGTTGCGTTTAAACAATGCCCGCAATCGTGGTGGTGACACAAATTAACAGACCGGCATTTGCCGGTTTTTTATTGCAAGTTGATATTTAATTTTGTATCTTAACAACACGATTGAAACGGGGGTAAAAATGGACGAAAAAAAGTTATCGTTTGAAGAAGCGTATGCACAGTTAATGGATTTGGTAAAAAAGATGGAATCTGGCGGTTTACCATTGGCGGATTCTGTTGCGGCCTATGAACAGGGGATTAAGTTAAAGGCATACTGTGAACAGTTGTTAAAAGAAGCAGAATTGAAAATAGAGACTTTAAAAGTCGGTGCATAACACATCAAAATAAATGGATATATTGTGGCGGAAAAAAGTAAATTGACCCCGGTCATGCAACAATACGTTGACATGAAATCTGAAAATCCTGATGCGTTATTAATGTTTCGGTTGGGGGATTTTTATGAATCTTTTTTTGAAGACGCAGGGATAATCAGTTCGACATTGGGATTGGTATTAACGGCACGTGGCACGGATGGCAACGGCGATTCTATACCCATGTGTGGCATACCGTGGCATGCGGCGGACAATTATTTTGGTCGCTTGGTTCGTGCTGGATATAAAGTTGCATTGGTTGAACAAATGGAAACCCCGGCCCAGGCCAAAGAACGTGGTCATAAATATATCGAACGCAGTGTTGTGCGTGTTTTAACGCCCGGCACACTGACCGATGAAAATCTGTTAACACCGACCAAGTCAAATTTCTTGATTGCTGTTTTACCATGTGCCGGTGGCAAATATGATGTTGCGGGCTGTGACATTTCGACGGGTGAATTTTTTATTGGCCAAACGGGTGAATTGTTTGATGATATGACCCGTATAAATCCGGCCGAAATAATATATCCATTTGGTTGTGCCGAAGAAAAAACAATTGCCGCATTGCGTGATGTATTTAAAACAACGCCTGTATATGAAAAACTGTATCGTCGTTCGGACATTGATATGGTTGTGTCCCGTGTTTTTTCGGGTGTGGTTGATGTGAATTCTGTGACCCGGACGCCTGACAATGCGATATGTTTATTGGCGGGGTATTTATTTAATACCCAACGTGGTGCATCGATAACCTTTCGTGCCCCATACACATTTAAATCTGGCCGTCAATTATTAATAGATTCTGCCACATGGCGCAGTCTGGAAATAGATGCCCCGATTAACGAAGGTGGCACATGCCTGTTGGATGTATTGGATAAAACCAAAACGGCGGCGGGCGCACGTAAATTGCGTGCCTATTTACGCAGTTTATCGGCCGACGCATCGGAAATAGTATCACGTCAAACGCATATTGCGCACTTTGTGACCAATCCCGATGTTATGGGTATGGTGGCGAATATGTTGTCGGGCATACCGGATGTTGGTCGTGCTTTATCCCGGTTGCTGTCGGGACGTGGCACACCACGTGATTTGCGTAATGTGTCGGATTTTATGGCGATTTTACCCCATGCCCAGATAATATCATCACGCATGGATGCGATATTTGCGCCACGTTTTGAATCGATTAAGACCCACGATAATTTGGCGTTGTGTTTATCACGTGCTTTGGCGGATGAATTGCCAACATTTTTCCGTGATGGTGGTGTTATTCGTGATGGATATGATGTTGCGTTGGATAACATGCGTGCATTATCACATGGCGCCCGTGAAACAATTGCGGCGTTACAGTCGGAATATATATCACAAACCGGGATAAACACGTTAAAGATAAAGTATAATAACATCCTGGGGTATTTTATTGAAATTCCGTCTGCTCGTTCGGAATCAATGATGCGTCCGGATTCTGGTTTTATACATCGTCAAACGATGGCGGGCAATATGCGCTTTACTACATCCCGCTTGATTGAATTGGATAACAGTGTTCGCAGTGCCGCCGAAAAAGCCGCCGCCATAGAGGCACAGATTATCAACGACTTTATTGAATCCGTGCGTTCCATTGCAGATGATTTGTTATCAGTGGCGGATTTATTGGCGGATGCAGATGTTTGGGTTTCTTTGGCGACGGTATCTGAATTATATTCTTGGGTATGTCCCCGCATAACCCAAGACTGCGCATTTGATATAGTTGGCGGCCGTCATCCGGTTATTGAACATGTCTTGCGTGGGCGTGGTGATAATTTTGTTAAAAACGATTGTAATTTGAATGTTAATGCTATTGCGTTATTGACGGGGCCGAACATGGCGGGTAAATCAACATACCTGCGTCAGAATGCAATAATTGTTGTCTTGGCGCACTTGGGTTCGTATGTGCCGGCCACATCTGCGACGATTGGTATTTGCGACCAATTATTCAGTCGTGTTGGTGCATCGGATAACTTGGCGGCGGGCCAATCGACATTTATGGTGGAAATGAGTGAAACCGCCAACATATTAAATCGTGCGACCCGTCATTCTTTTATTATTTTTGACGAAATAGGTCGTGGCACCGCCACATACGACGGCATGGCGATTGCCCAAGCGGTCTTGGAATTCTTGGATGATATGCAACCACGTACATTATTTGCCACACACTATCACGAATTGACATCTTTGGTATCGACGGGTGGTCTGTCGCATGTATCGTGTTTAACGATTGATGTTCGTGAACATAATGACGGCATTGTCTTTATGCACAAGATTATTGCCGGTGTTGCCAATCGGTCGTATGGTATTCATGTGGCCAAGATGGCGGGCATGCCGTCATCTGTTGTTCAGCGTGCCGAATGTGTGTTATCGGCATTGGAATCGCACGAAGTCCCCCAAACGGCAGCACCATGTACGCCTGCACCCGCACCAAAGCCGGTTGCGCGTAAAAAGTCGGGTGTTTCGGATGAATTACCACCACCGCAATTAAATTTATTTGGATAACGCAATGAAATCGGGTTGGGTAATCTTGGACAAAGATTCTGGGTTGTTTTCACGAACGGCCGGTGGTCGCATTGCCCGCATGTTGGCCACGAAAAAGTTTGGTCATATTGGTACATTGGACCCAATGGCAACGGGTGTTTTACCGATTGCGATTGGTGATGCGACGAAAATGATACCTTTTGTTGAAGATACCAATTCGCATATCAAAGAATATCTGTTTTCGTGTCAGTTTGGCTTTGAAACAGACACATTGGATGTCACAGGTCATGAAATTGCCCGTAATGACATTATTCCGACCCCGGACATGATTACGGCCATATTGCCTAAATTGACGGGTCGCATTATGCAAACACCACCGATGTATTCTGCGGTGCATATTTCGGGTCGTCGTGCGCATGAATTGGCCCGTCGTGGTGTATCGGTTGAAATTCCGGCCCGTCCGGTTGAAATATTTGCATTGGAATATACGGGCCGTCATGGTGATTCATGGCATTTTTGCGTACGCTGTTCGACCGGCACCTATGTTCGTTCTTTGGCCCGTGACATTGCGCACATGTGTGGCACGATTGCGACGGTTGACATGATACGCCGCACACACACAAATGGTTTTGATATTTCTGATGCTGTAAAACTTGATTTTTTGGAAAAAGTGTTTAATAATAGTGGGGATTTGGGACAATATCTCAAACCGATTGATTTTGGACTGGGGGACATTCCGGTTCTGAATCTGACGGGTAAAGACGCTGGTTTCTATCGAAATGGTGGCTTTATCGGAACGGATGCACCCGATGGCATGTACCGTGTATATGCGGATGGCGTGTTTATTGGGATTGGTATGGTAACGAACCATACATTGCGTCCACAGCGAACAATTTAAACAAAGGAAATATACAATGTCCGTTACAAAAGCAAAAAAGTCTGAATTGATTCAGGCATATAAAGTATCTGAAAAAGATAACGGTGGTTCTGTTGAATCTCAGGTTGCGGTATTAACCGAACGCATTCGTAATTTGACCGAACACATGAAGGCGAATCACAAAGACAATCATTCAAAACGTGGTTTGTTATTGATGGTAAACCGTCGTAAAAAATTGTTGGCCTATATCAAGAAACGTAATCCGGATGATTACGAAGCTTTGATTAAAAAATTGGGCTTGCGCAAATAAAAAATATCCGGCGATTGCCGGATATTTTTTATTATATTTCAATGTGTATTTGTGATATAATATACGCAAAGTTATGAAAAGACTGCTGACGTGTATTTTTGCAATCATGGTTGTTGCGCCGGCCGCTGTTGCGGCTGATGCGGCGTTTTCGCGTGTATTGCCGACCGGTGATACGAATGATAAATCCGCAACCGAACCACGTACAGCGGTGCGTTCTGTGACGGCCGGTGGTGGCGCATCATCTGCATCGGATTCTGATGCCACGTCCACATCGGTGCGCAGTGCGGTTTCCCGTGTGTTTTCTGGTGCGCCGGCGGTTCCTGCGTATAAATCTGCGGATGTTGTTGCCCGTTCCGGGGTTGCGTCACGTGGTGCAACGGGGCAAAGTGCATCGGATAAATTAAGCGCAACGGTAAATACGGTTGGCCGCAACACACGTGTATCATCGGCCAGTATTAACAGCAACCCATCTGTTCGTCGTGCGGGCTTAACATTACGCCCCAGCACGGCTGAGGTTGGCGGTCGTGCCATCATTGGTGATACGGGCGTTCAAACCGGTTCAAACATAGATGAAGAAATCCGTGGTCTGAATTTCCGTGCGGCCAAACGTGGCGAAATATCTGCCGAATCCATCGCTGCTGCGACCGAAGTATTGGAACAAACGGCCACATTAAACAAGTCGTGTCAGCAGCAGTATAACGATTGCATGGATCAATTCTGTGCGGTTATTGATGCAAATCAAGGTCGTTGTTCGTGTTCGTCCAATCTGTCCCGTTATACCAAGGTTGAAGATGCGGTGAAAGAGGCAAATACCCAGTTGAATGAGGTTGCCCAACGTATCCGCTATGTTGGGTTGTCGGCGGACGAAATTCGCGCCATTATGAACGAGACTGAGGCCGAAGCCGCACTGTCCGGATCGACCGACACATCCGAAACCCGCAATATGTTGGAAGAAATCGAAGAAATGATACGCAATCCCGTATCGACGACATTCTATTCATCTGACACATCTGCGACCAGTTTGGACATTGATTTAGATTTTTCATCGGAATCTGCGGATATATTCAGTTTGGATTTCTTGAACAACGACGGGGGCAGTTTTTCCAACCTGCGTGGTTCCGAATTATATAATGCGGCCAAACGTCGCTGTAACACGGTATTAAAAGAATGTAAAGATGCCGGCGCCACGTCCAAGCAGATAACCGGTAATTACGATTTGGCGATTGATAAAGATTGCATTGCCTATGAACAAGGTTTAATAAAAATGAACGACACATTGCGTTCAAATGTGCGCAGTGCGAACCTGATGTTACAAAAGGCACGTCTGGCGGTATTACAGAATAAAAATCAATACGATGCCAAAGGCTGTATTGCGGCATTGGAAAATTGCATGTTGGACGACATGGTGTGTGGTGATGGTTATTTGAAATGTGCCGACCCGACCAAGCGATATATCGATGAAAACGGCAATGTTGTCTTGGGGCAAAGAATTGCGGACATAACCGATTTCATGACCGATTACAATAATGCAAAGATTGACGATACATTCTTAGATACTGCATATAATTTAAGTTTGGATGTTGACACATGTAAATCCGATGAAAATAAAAATGGTTCGTGTGTTGCGGGATATCTGTTAAAGAAAATCGGCACCAAACAATCTGTCACCGAAGAAGGATTATGTCGTGCCGTTTTGGATAAATGCCAACGTTACACATACGATGCGGATGGAAAATATAAAAAGTATAATGATGTTATTGTTCACTATGTGCAACGTGCGTTGGTCAACATTCGTGCGTCCCAGCATCAGATTATTTCCGATTATGCATCATCATGCATGACCGACATTGCCGCATGCTATAATCAACAGGTAACACAAGTAAACGCATGGTCATCCAGTGCCAGTGTCAGCAGCATTTATAACATCATGCGTGGTGCATGCCGTAATGTTGCTTTGACATGTGCATATGCAGTGTTTTATAAAGACGCCGACTCTTGCCCAACGGCGGAAGGTAGCGAAGCAACATGTATAGAAAGTATTTCTGAAATATTCTATCAATCACTGTTGTGTCCGGCCAATTCTACGTACAGTCAAGACACTTTAAAGATATCCGCCAATGACAAAGGTAGAAATGTCAATGAACATTGTATGTGTAACGAAGGCTATACGGTATGGGGTGCATCATGTGTGCCGGAATGTGAGGGTGACGAAGAACGCAATTCATCCGGTGTGTGCCAAAAACCAAAGACAGAAAATTAACAAAATTCATCCAAGATATATTTTAATTCCAACATATCGTCGGGCATTTTTGATTTAAATTTCATCATTTGTCCGGTTGTTGGATGCTTAAATTCTAATACCTCTGCATGCAGCATTTGTCCATCATGTTCACGTAAAAATTCCAATAAATCCGGATTACGAACCGAACCCAACCGTGATGCCCCCCGTCCATAAATCGGATCGCACAGAACCGGGAACCCATGGGCAGACAAATGTACACGAATTTGGTGTGTACGTCCCGTCAACAGGGTGCAACGCATCTGTGACACACCCACACGTGACCATGCGTTTACGACGGCCACTTCGGTATGTGCGGGTTTGCCGCCCGTTTTAACCATGGTCATTTTTTGACGATTGCGTGACGAACGTGCAATGTTGCCTGTTATGTCTGCTTCTTCCCAATTTGGCACGCCCCATGTAAAAGTTATATACTTGCGTGTTAAATCGTGTTCAGAAAACATTTTAACCAACGCACGAAATGCCGCATCGGATTTTGCGAAAACCATAACGCCGCTGGTGTCTTTGTCCAATCTGTGAACAACGCCGGGGCGTGTTTGCCCACCCAATGCCGACAAATGCGTATGGCCCAAGATATTTTGCACCAATGTGCCTGTCTTATTCCCCGCCGATGGATACATAACCACACCACGTGGTTTGTTAATGACAATAATATCATCGTCTTCAAACAGTATATCTAAATCAAAGTCTGATGATATATTTTCGCATGCGACATCTGATTTTACATCTGGGATATTGACGGCAAAGACATCGCCGACTTTTACCTTTTCGGAAAATTTAACGGCTGTGCCACCTTTTGTGACGGCAAACTTTTGTATTTCACTGCGTGAAAATTCGGGCATTTGTGCAGATAAAAATTTATCCAAACGCACCCCTTGGTCGGTTTCAGATACAATAAATTCCCGTGTTTGAATCATAATAATACCTATTCATAATCATCCCAATCTGGGCCAACGCTGCATTCTGATAATTTGATGGTAATTTCACGTCCCGACCCATCGTCGACCGGGCATGTTAAAATACCGGTTGTTGTTTCATCGTCTGCATCCCGTTCTGCATTTCGATATGCAAATTTAATTTCGGTTGGCCGTGCCACGCATGCAATGTACAAATGTTCATGATTTTGCCCATTTGGACCAACCCATACACGCACACCCGATCCCAAACCATAGCATGGAAAACCATCCAAATAGTATAACACCAATCCACGTTTAACCAATCGTGCATCACCAATTACCGTTCCACGATATTCGTTCAATGTTAACCCCGTTACGGCTTCCCAATCTGTGCTGGTTGAAAAAATGCTGACCCTGGGCTGGGGCGGGGTGGTTGTATCTGCCCCTGCGGTCACAGATAAAAATATGGTCGCCAAGATTATTCCAAATCGCTTCATTTTTTATTTTCCTGGGGTACTTGTATTTCTGCCAAGTGGGCGGAAATTTTTCTGACCCCTGATGGTTGTGGTGCCAATGTGTGTGCAAATTTAACCGATGTACCTGCATCCAACAGTGTTGCCGAAGGCATAAATTTCTGTTGTGCCAAAATTTTACCATTTTCATCGGCCGATATAATAATCAATTCTGGCAATCCATAAATTTCATTTGATACGTTTGTGACCGTGCCATTTACGATTAAGTGCTGGACACCATTATCGTCTGTTGCGGCTTCGACCGATTCGACCACTGCGACCAATGGGCCACGATTTGCAGTTTTGATTTGATGGTGTGTGATTGCGACCACCGTGAACACGATTGCAGACAACAATGCGCACAAAGCCGCAAAAAACAGCAACCAAGAATTCTTTTTTTGGGGTTCGGCGACACGCCACACATTTCCGCATATGGCACACTTAACAGGTGTGTTTGGATTTTTATCCATTGCGTATTCTGTTTTACAAAAATCACATTTTATTTTCATGTTTTTATATATACCACAAAATATTACAAATTCAACATTCGATATTTATTTTGTACTCGGGTTTGTATTTCATTGATTACGTTCATAAAATCTGCGACGGTTGCGTTTTTATTTGCGGACACCGAATTAAACAGTTGTCCGGATTCGGTTGTCATATCGCCTTCGTATCGGATTGCCAACGTTGCCATACGGTTTAATTCCACAAAAGATGCATCCATAAAATTCGCAGTTTTATTTTTTGCATCCCAACAGAAATCATTTTGCACCGAATCGGCGACTTTGTCGTACACAACCAATTTGGGTGATATGGAACCGGAAAAACCAACTGTGACAAACATTGCATTAATTCTGCCGGCGGTCATATCGATTGATTGGTTGACATTTAATATCGCCAAATCATCATCGGCCGACACGGACAATCCCCCCAATGTCAAATTAGACACCCATAATTTTTCTGCATTAACAGATGTGGTTTTTGCGGTGTCGGCAATGGTTAAAGTATTTGCGATATTTATGTCTTTGGAATCTGATGCAAACATACCCGACACGGTTGCGTTATTTGATTTAAAGTTTCTGTCAATTGTTGTTCTGTTTTGGAATGTTATATCACGTGCGCTGATATTCGTTGCGGTTATGTCTTCGGCAAAATCCATGGTATTGGCATTAATGAAAGTCGCATCACCGATATCATGGCCACTTAAATTCAGTGCCGCCATCATTTTTGCATCATCTGGATTTTTGGTCGGGATACGCCACAGGTATAATGCGCTGTCGCGATTAACAGCGGTTGTTTCGATAATTGCGTCATCAATATCTGTTCCCAAATCGATTGCGTCTGTATGCCATGCGCCAAATGTGCCATATGCATGTGTCCCATCAACAAAGCCCATCGTTCCGCCGGACAGTCCCACAATTTCACGTGTACGCATTGGTGTCACGTCATCACCTGTGCGAATAACGACGCCTTGCAAACTGGCGTTGCCACCGGCGTCGCTGGATTTTACGATGCGCAGTTGATAAATTCCCTGCATATCTGTGACGACGTGCTGTGGCACGCCATATGACGTCAGTTCCGATATATCCACCCGTGTGATATTTTGCCCCACCGGCATCAGTAATTTTTCACGATGTGCGATAATATATCTTTCCAATGCGCCTTGGATATCATTCATCTGTTTTGCGATGGCGATATTTTGTGTGCGTTCGATTGCCCGATGTTGATAGTTGAAAACAAAAGGGATTGCGATTGTTGCCAATGCCACACTTAACAGCAATTCAACCAAAGTCCCCCCACGGCATTGATTTTTTTGTGTAAAGATTTTTGTTTTAAATTTCATTTTAATTAATCGTTGGTATTTGTGGTTGTGTTGTTTGTTGCCATCCCGATTTCATCAGTGCGTTAAATTCGGATACGTTTATTCGATTTGGTTTTTTTCCACGTGATAAAGTCAGTTTTGAAAACACCGGTGGTTTTACAGACGGAAAAATCCAATCGCCTATTTTTAATGGTGGTGTTGTTGAAACCAATAATTCGCCCGACACGGTCAAACCAAAGTTTTCGTAAATAATCATTTCGGTGGCGGAAACAAAAGGCGTCAACACAGAATGTGTATTTATTACGGTAAAGCCACTGATGGTGCGGACAGATTCTGATTTTAAAACCAAATTATTTGCGACGTTAACTTGTTCTGTGATGGTTGCACGTTCGGTTATGATGTTGCCTTGGGTTGTATGTCTATCCCCGTTCAAGTTTTTTGCATTTATATTTTTAAATCCCGACATGTCACCTGTGACACGAATATTGTCGATAAAAACATTATTCCCGTCCATGGTTGCGCCTGCGGTAAAGAAAATATTTTCCCCTGACATATCATCGGCATTGATAAATGGTGTAACCAAGTTACGTGTTTTTACAGAATCTGCAACAACGGACGCCACGTTATATATGTGATGTCCATTCATATCCAAATCCCGTTCCATTGTATTCCAATTATCTTCGCCCGATGTTGCCCTGTGCAGGTATTTAGACATATCATCACCGGACACATTACGTGTAATTCTGTAAATCAAATCACCGACGGCGAAATCGGGTGCCGTAACGGCCCAAGTATTTCCATATGCCACACCATCATCACGTACCACGGCGGCATCGCCCCCAATATGATTTGCAATATTGGTTGCCTGTAATTCATGTTGTGCCACCGGGAAAGCCAAATACACATCTGTAATTGTTGCGCCATTGACGGTGTATTTATCGATAAATCCTGCAACGGCATCTGTTTTGATTTGCTCTAAATCTTCGGCGGTCATTTGGATTTGTGCATTTTCCGGCCATTTGTCTTGGTTCATGCGCACAAAGTTCAATGCGTCATCCCGTACGGCAATTATTCGCTTGGCGGCGGTCATATCTTTTAATTGTTTATTTGTGTTTGCGATTTGCGAATAAACAAAAGGCGTCGCCATGGCAACGATGGCCATTGCCAAGACCACTTCTGTAATACTGGCGCCGTGGGATTGGTTGTCAAAGATGCGTGATTTAAATGCAATCATTTCCACCTGCCATTAAACATTGTTTTATATCGATTCTTTTTTCCAAACGTTGCCAGAACACATATTGGCATATCAGGTATTGTGACAAAGACTGTTTGTTATACGCACCTGAAAATTTTTCGATTATTGCTTTACAGTCAATTGTTTTGTCGTCGTCTGCGGCGGGT
>JAFXGD010000041.1 GCA_017513285.1 Alphaproteobacteria bacterium | reverse complement strand
ACAGCTTTCGGATGAAGAAACAGCCCAAGCACTTGCGCTTGCAAATGAAGCCCTTGAACTTGCCAAGAACAAGAACCGAATCTTCACGACAACGCCTTATCCACCTTATGAGGTCGGCGACCTTTGGGTGCAAGGCACGTCGGGCGACATTATGCGATGCAAGACCGCACGTGCAACGGGTTCGTACACATCAAGCGATTGGGAAAGGGCTTCAAAGTACACCGACGATTCCGGCTTGAATGACTTTATCAATGGCGCGTTTTCCGATACTGTTACAGAATTGACCACACAGATTGACGGAAAGGTTGAATGTTGGTTTCAGACGACCGACCCGGCGACATCGTGGGCAACAAACGCCATCAAAGCAAAGCACGTCGGCGATATGTGGTATCATACCACCAACAAGGTGTTGAAGTATTACACAAGCGCGTACAAGTGGACAACCGTTGAAGATAAAGACGCATTGGATGCCTACGAAAAAGCAAGTCAGGCACAGGACACAGCCGACGGAAAACGTCGCGTGTTCGTCACCACCCCGACCGTCCCTTATGATGTCGGCGACTTGTGGGTTGATGGTGCTGATTTAAGACGATGCCAAACCAAGAAAACATCGACACAAAGTTACAATGTGAACGATTGGGTCATTGCGGTGAACTATGACAACACAAAGACCGTGATTGATGGCGGATTGGTGACATCGGGAACGATTCAGGTTGCCGGAAGTACGACTTCAATTTTAGCCGGTATCACAGGAAACGGCACGGCATCCACATCGGTTCGTTTTTGGGCGGGCGCATCCTTTGAAAACAGGGCAACCGCACCATTCCGTGTGCTTCAAGATGGTACGTTGTACGCAACAAAGGCGAATATCACCGGCACAATCAACGCAACGGCGGGTTCTTTCAAGAACGTGGATGTTTACGGTTCGTTCCGAAGTCCGTTTGTGATTATACAAGATTCGTTTGAAGAACAAAATTCCGACAATCTTTATTCACAATACATCGGTTCGCACCTTGTGGCAACGTTGCCTTGGACAAGCGAAAGTTCAGGTCGTCGCGTCACCGTGATTGGTTCGGTCAGCATATCCGCACCATCGGGAAAATACTTCTATGAGGACGGACGCACACATTCAAGCCTTTCAACATCTTATGAGGTGGTCGAATTGCTTGGATGGGGTACGTCAAGCGGTTTCCAAGGTTGGATTGTTATGAATCGCGTAATGTTCAAAACCAATTACGGATACGGACGAAGATTGCATCCTTTGGCAATCGGACGTGTTACGGGTTCGGGTTCGGGTGCTTCTTTGAAGTATTGGTCTTTTGATGGACAAACAATGTCGGTACAGCGCAATGCAACGGGAAAATATACCGTTTACATCCCGAATAAATGGTTCTATTCGGCTGAATACTGTTTTGTTATGGGAATGGGTATTGGATTTTCGGCGGGTTCTACAACCGCGCCAATCAAAGTGACGGTGACAGCGAAAAACATCGTTTCGTCGGGGTCGTCATATATCACATTTATGACAAGTGACGATGCGTCGGCAAACGATGGAACTTTTGAATTTATGCTTTACCACGCATCAACTTGGGATGATTAAAGCATAAACCGGGTATTTTGGTAGTTCAACCGGGTGAACGACCAAAAGTTATGCTTGACTTATCAACCTTTGTGTGTTACTATAAAACAAAGAATGTAAATTTGTAGCGAATTAAAATTTGTCAAATATGAACGAAACAAGGTCGGGCGAACACGTTTCCGCCCAAATTGGCAAGATGGGAACAATTGACAACCTGAATGACGCGAATTTCGCGTTGGCAGATGGTCAGTGCTTCAACATCAAAAACGACGGCACAACGCCCGTGAAACTATCGGTGCAACTTGCCGGAATGAACGACGGGGATTTCATCGAAACACAGTTTGATTGTGGTTGGAATCCTGAAATTGTAAAGACGGTGAAACAAACTTCATTGTCAGGTATTAACTTAAAATGGGGCTTCTAAATTATGGGTCTTTTGATTGGAGTTGGCAACACGAAGCCAACATTTGCGTATGATTATTATTACGGCATCGAATGGGACAAGACCGTTTCCAATCCCGCACCCACACGTGTTGGAAAGATGGAATTGCACCAAGAATTGCCGTTGCAATCATTGATGCGTCGTTGCGTCCTGACAGACACCGGCGCGGTGAACTACTACTTGAACGCCAACGATTCGACAAAGCGCGATACAGGCGCGGCGGCGAACCTTACGGGCGCGGATGGTCAATATATGGTCGAGTTGCCAAATATGTACATCCGTTTTGAAACTGACGGTGACAAATGCCGTTGCCTGATGTCGCCTTATGAGTTGCCCGGATTCATCAATTGGCGCAAGGACTATGTTTCGGCGGTTGAAGCAACCGTTCAACGTTCAACAACAACCCTTGCATCGGTTGTGTCTATGGATGCAGACTATCGAGGTGGCAACAACAACGCGACCTTGGACGGCACAGATTCAACACAGCTT
>JAFXGD010000040.1 GCA_017513285.1 Alphaproteobacteria bacterium | reverse complement strand
GTTGGATACTTGGAACGGCGTAACAATGGCACTAAACGCTAACCCAATTACAGTACCAAGCCGTAATGGTTATGCCTTTGCGGGATACTATGCCGACGCAAATTCTACAACCGCATTGATTGGTGCAAACGGCTATATCACATCGGCTGGTATTACTGCGGCTAGGAAAGCAGGCTCCGATATCACATGGGTTGCCAAATGGACGCCAAACACCATAACAATCATTTATGATTCAAATGGTGGCACATCTGTTGCGTCAACAACATGCGAATACGACAGCACATTTGTCTTGGCGGCCGCACCGGCAAACAGCGGTAAGCAATTTCGCAATTGGTGGGTGTCGTTAAACGGCGGAACATACAATGCGGGCGCAACGATTGACTGTAATTATGCCAAATTGGGTGTATACAGCGGCCCGGCAAGAATCACGGCAAATTGGGACACATGTCCCGCCGGCAGTTATTGCCCAGCGGATAGCGCACCACAGAAATGCCCAACATACTATCCAAACAGTGACGACGGTGCAACCATAGACAGCGACTGCTATCTGACCACGACCGCCGGTAAGTTTGTTGCAACACCAAAGGCAGCCGAAGAGACCTGTAAATCCGGTGGGTACTATTGTCCTGGTAATGTACGTGTGAACTATGGTTCGACAGGCGGCATCAGTGAATGTGACGACTTGTCTGGAATCGATGTGCCAAACGGTACATATTCCACATCCCCATCAACAGGCGCCAGTGCATCATCGGCATGCCGTTATGTTGCGCCATCCGACAAAACCGTCACAGGGTGCAGCACCGTAACCCCAAACACGGTCTCCTATACCGGCAGCAAATGGAACAGTAATTATTACGCTGTAAAGGCCGCCAAGGGATATCATGTGGGCGATAATAATGTTGCCAATCCAACCTGTGTAATATGTGGTGCCGACAAATACCAGGCGTCGGATGACTCAACTGCGACATCATGTACGTCATGTTTGACCAATTATCATACATACGGTAATACCGCCGCCGACCATAATGCCGCATCTGATTGTCTGATATCTTGCGACGGTGGTTATTATCTGGCCAAGGCAAATAATACAACCTGTTCAAACGTTGGTGCGGGATATTGGGCACAAGGTTCAATGGTCGCCCAAGGTTCGGTCGGCTCGCGCAATGCCTGTGATGATGGTTTGACAACAATCGGATATGGCTTTGGCGCAAATGAAGAAGACGACTGTGGACGAATCTTTAACTATGGTAATCAAAAGATTTATCTGCGCAGTGCCAAACGTGATGCGTCACAACCGGCATTGCACGTGCAAATTGGCGATACAATATTCTATGGCACTATGCAACGGGTGTCTGGCCCACAGTCCGGATTTAACGCAGAATACGATGGGAAAAATTACATGATTATCAATGACAATCAATGATGTGTTGTAAATTTTAAAAAAGAATCCCCCAATGTGGGGATTTTTTTTATATGTATCTTTTTTTCTCTTGCGCAGGTTATGGCATTTTTTCTACAGTGTTTATAATAAGAGGGGAAGTTATGTCGTATATACTGCGGTTTATTTCGGTTATCTCGTTGTTATTTGTGGTTATTTTGCCGGACGCACTTGCGTCGGACCGGGTGGTTGCCCAACGCATTATGCCGTCTAAAACAACGGACACGGTTGTGGCGCCGGCGCCCGAACGTGGTGTTGCGCAACGTGGTAATCCCGAACGCACAACGTCCGAAGCGGCATCGTCCCGTGCGTCTTCCCGTGGTACTGCAACTGCCAATGGTAATGCCCGCCGTGATAATGCAACAAACCGTGCAACTTCATCTGCGGTGCGTGTTCGCACCACCACAACCCCAACAGCTGTTCGTACATCTGATGCGCAATCTGGGCGTGCGGTAAATGCACGTGGTTCGGCATCATC
>JAFXGD010000039.1 GCA_017513285.1 Alphaproteobacteria bacterium | reverse complement strand
TGCGTGGCGTCGGGTGGTGAATGGATTTCGGCGACCGATACATGTGCATGTGATGCGGCAGATGGATATACGGCGCATGAATCGGGTATGTCGTGTCAATGTGCCGATGGTTGGGAGCATAACCTTGAAACTGGTAAATGCAAAAACCCGAAAAATGTCATGCAGGACGCATATCGTCAAGTAAACCCAAACACAGCTATGACATTGAAAACTGTAATAGAAAATAATAACGGCAGAAATTGGGCAATATTTGAAGACACTGTTAATATTGCAGGCAAGGGGTATAAAGTTTGTTATCGTACCAGATACTATGAAAATGGTGCGTACAGCCCGTTGGCATCAGAGGCAACAGTGGTTGATTGTGATAATTACACAAATGACTACACTGGTAATGCCCGTGTGTTGACTTTGAACAAAAAGTCCAAGCCAGATGATGTCGTGATTTCCAAAGATATAAACTTTATATTTAATGGTGCGGCGGTGGATTCTTTGGCGTTTGAAACGAACGATATGTCGTGGACGCAATGGTACTTCACGTATGGTTCGGATTATTATTTGAGGGTGAATACAGATGAGAATTGTTCATTGAATAAGTGTTATGATGCCCCAATGGGTAGATGGTTGGCGCAAACAGGATGTACCTCTGTATGTAATAATCATTATGTAGTTACATTGGAATATGATGAAGATAATCATAATTGTCATGCGACCAATGGAACGCTGTGCGCAAATTTAGAAGTGTTGAATGGGCAACCAAATGTTAAGTGGTGCTTTGGTGATGATATGCCACCAGCTAAAACAAAAGTGTTGGAATTCGAATATTGTAAATGCCCCAATGGTGAATTGGAGGTGACAAGTAATCCCACAACATTCCCAGGATGTTCAACAGGTGACACTGGCGGCACAGAAGGTGGTGATGATACGGGCAACGACTCGTAACCGCCAACTGTGGATGAAGTGGCCTGTACAGCGGGACTTTTGTTGGTGTATTTATTCCCCAAAAGCCCCTTGCGCCACATGTGGTTTTTTGATAAAATATTACACATGAAATTTACACGACGTTCTGCTTTGAAAATTACCGGTTTTGGATTCTTGGCCACGTGCGCTGTGCCACGCATGGCGTTTGCCGCACGTAATACTTTGCGCAGTATTCGCACCGGCGTCCAACCGGGAAATAAAACACGATTGGTTATCGAAACGGCACATCGTCCGTCTTATTCCATATCATATCCAACGGGGCAATTGGTTGTAAAAATCGCCAATATGCCGGCAAATTCATCCGTTGCGGCAAATGTCACGTCGGGCGGATTGGTAAAATCTGTATTCCAAGCCCCCTTGGGCGACAGTTTGCAAATCGTTGCGGTTTTGAACCGGCCTGTTGCACCGATTCCTAAATCCGGGATTATGGTGTTGGAACCAAATGGCGATAATGATTACCGATTGGTTTTGGACTTTGTGGCGGGTGCCGGCACGGCGACGGCCACGACCAATACCGAATCCGCATATACGACGTCATCTGCAACTGCAACCACGGCCATAACCGCATCGCGCAAGTATATAATTGTTGTTGATGCCGGCCACGGCGGCAAAGACCCGGGCTGTATCGGTCCGGGGGGTACACGTGAAAAAGACGTCGTGTTGTCTGTTGCACGAAAATTAAAAGCAAAATTGGATGCGGCCGGATTTAAAGTCCATTTGACACGCAGTGATGACAGATATCTGAAATTGGCCCAACGTGCCGAAATCGCCGAACAACGCAAAGCCGATTTGTTCATTTCTTTGCACGCCAACGCCAACCCAAAACGCAGCATGAAAGGATTTTCAATCTATACACTGTCCGAAAAGGCATCCGACGAAGAGGCTAAAAAATTGGCCGAAGCGGAAAATGCCGCCGATAAAATCGGGGTAGAGGGCTTTACAGAATTCGAAGAAAATATTCGTATTGCATTGTCTTCGCTGCAACAACACGCCGTTGCCGAAATGTCCGAAGAATACGCAACCGATTGCGCCAAATCCTTCAAGAAAGCATCAATAGAGCAACAGCCCGGTCCCGATGTCCGTCATGCGCCATTTGCGGTTTTGCGTTCGACGGTTCCCGGCGCTTTGTTGGAATTGGGCCACCTGTCCAATCCGGCAGAAGAAAAGTTGTTAAAAACATCAAAACATCAAGATAAATTGGTCGCCGCCATTGTGCGTTCGGTAAAAAATTACAATTTCGAAGTTTAAAAAAACGGGCAATTGCCCGTTTGTTATTATCGACTTTTGATAAAGTTCTGGTACTTGGTGCAATTCCGACACAGATTGTCATATCTGTTTGCATGGACATTATTCTGAATGGTCGGGCATGATTGCATATCCAATACGCATGTTGGCTTATCCTTCTGTGATACACACATGCCGCCACCAATGCCGGGTACATGTTTTATTTCATATACAGGCACTTTTGCACGCAAATTGCGCACGCCAACGATTATATCACTGGGGGTTTCCCATCGGTCTGCCACCACGTCCGGAATTGTAACATGGCATTGGTTTTCTGTTTCCAACACAATAGAGATTTTATCCAATGAATCCAACACCATATCATACAATGTCAGATTTGCGTTATACCATGCTTCATTTTCCCTGAAACTGTCGACAATATTTAATACTGTTCGTGCGATTTTCATACTGATAACCTTTTTATTAAGCAGGGGCAAAATATCATACATATAATATTTGTCAAGAAAAACCCGCCAATTGGCGGGTGTTATATCTGTTCGGTGCCAAATATTATTTTTTTGGTGCCGCCATTGCTGCTGCCTTGGCTTTTTCATCTTCTTCCATTGGCATTTTACCACCAATGATTGCGAACGCCAATTCTGCCTGATGCAGGCCCAATTCAACACCATTTGGCAATACCAAATCAGTACCGTGAACCACGTCACCGATTGTCAAATTCGCCAAATCAATGATGATTTTTTCAGGGATAACATCAACCAAACCACGCAAAGCAACTTTACGTACGGCAAAGTTCAATGTACCACCCAATTTCAAGCCTTTGGATGTATCTGCATTGATAACTTCGACCGGCACAACCACATCAACAGGTTTTTTAACATCAATGCGTTTAAAGTCTGCATGGATTGCCATATCGGAAACCGGGTGATATTGCACATCCATCAACATTGCATCTTCTGTGCCTGCAGATGTTTTGATTTGGAATAATTTTGTCCGCAATCCGGGTGTTTTCAACAGCATTTCGAATTCACGACCGTTCAATTCGATTGCAACTGGGGCTTTCTTTTCGCCATAAATCACCGCAGGAACATTTTTATTATTGCGGATGCTACGTGCGGCCCCCTTGCCGGCAACATTGCGAATTTCTGCATTTAAATTAATTGCCATTTTTTATCCTTTTGATAGCATTTTATTTGTTTGCATTGCCTCCAAGGGTGCAATGCGGGGCATATTATTACTTAAAACCTATGAAAAATCAAGTGTTTTTTATTTCCATGCATCTGGGATTTCGTCATAGTCACTTAACCCAGAATCACTCATATACATCCCGGCAACCTGATCGGCGGTCGCATCAGGCCACTTGTTATACAAATAAACCCCATCTGATTTGGCGGAATCGCCCGACAATCCATCACAATTTGCAAACATATAACTAAAAACACCCGTTCCCATATTACCACTGAAACCATCGAACAATCCATCCGGTATTTCTGTCAAGGCATAACTGCCTTCGAACATAGAATAGAACATATAATCATCCAGTTCGCCCCGAATCCCATCAAACAAAGTTGCCGGAATACTTGTCAGTGCTTCACTGTACATAAACGCACCTGAAAAACGTGGTTGCGTCCCATCTGCCAAAGTAGGAAACACACGTCCCAAACGCCCATACAACTTTTCCACACTCCAATAATCCGACACGGTTATCACAGAAATAGCGGGTATCCAATAATTGGGATATGTCGATGTATCATAACCTGTTGCCACCCCGCCCAGTTTAACTTTATATGCGCCCGGACTGTCATATCTGTGCGACACAACCTGTTCCGACACATCTTTTTTAGAAATGTTTTCCACTGTACCATCGCCCCAATCAACAACAAAGTCACCTTTAACCGACAGCAAAAATGTAAATTCATCCGTACCATCCACCAAACCAATTGCAAACGGAAATTCTGGGCTGGTCACATCGTCATAAATATCTTCACCTGGCTCATCTGGTTCATCTGGCTCAACCGCTTCAATCCTAATCAACCCCGCCACAACAGCGTCCACAGCGACCGTATCCGCTACTTGCCGTGTTGCATACTGACTGGTCCCCCAATTTGATGTTGCAGAATTATTCAGCATTGCATTCGCGACATCAACTGCGGTCAGTACATATTTCATATTCGCAACAACTGACGGATTTGTTAAATTTTGATTATAGGGAACCGTGATATTCCATGCACGATTTATTGCATTATGAACATATTCTACATTGACAACCTGGGCGGCATTTGCCATTGTTGCAAACATCAAACCCAACAAAAACGACATCAGTTTTTTCATACCACATATCCTATGGCATTGGTGGCAAAGGTGGCGTTTCAACCGTCATAACCCCTGTTACATCATAGGTTCCTGCCATTGTTTAATTTGCCGTTGCAGATGTACTGACTTTGTCTGCGGTGGCGTTATCTACATAACTTTGGGACGCAACCGTCACAGCGGCAGACGCTGTGAACGGCATAATGCATACGAATATCGCCAGCAACCAAAGTTTCAAATAAAAGCCCTCTCTTTTATTAATCGCCCAGAAGTTTTATCGTATAAAAAGCCCGTCGCATGGTATA
>JAFXGD010000038.1 GCA_017513285.1 Alphaproteobacteria bacterium | reverse complement strand
TCACATGTCAACGCAGTACCATCGTAGGTTTTTGTGTTGTCTGCGGCAGTGGCTGTTATTGTGGCACGGTTGATCGTACACTCAAACGAACCAGTCGCAGCGTTATAGTTCGGATTTGTGACCTGATAATAAATTGTGTCGGAATCTGCAACGTTTGTGATTGTTGGTGCAGAATTCAAGGTATAAGAACCTTCGGACAGGCCATACTTAATAGTAGAGCCAGATGATGGAACACCCGACAAGTTTCCGTCACATGTTAACGCACTGCCGTTATAAGTTTTCGAATCTGCCGTTGCCGTTACATTCATGTTGGCACGGGTAACGGTACAGCTGAAACTGCCCGGAATAGGAGTATAATCCGTCGCAGATATTTTGTAATAAACAGTGCCAGATTCTGAGACATTGGTGATTGTCGGTATGGTTGTGCTGAAATTAGTTCCATCCGTACTGTATGTGACCGTTGCGCCGGATGGGGTTACGCCACTGACGCCGGCACACGATAACGGTTGGCCATTATATGTTTGACTGACCGACTTTGCAGTACCCGCCAAATCACATAACCAACCCGCATACAATGTGGCAGAAGCACCTATTTGATCCCATACAGCGGGGGTTCCGGTGGCGGAATAGTATTGAACGGCATCCGGATCATCGTATTCATCCATATCATACCAACCCACAAATTTACAGCCGATCTTGGTGGGCTTTGGGGTGCTGAGTGTTGGCAACACAGAATCATATGTTCCGGTTATGCTGTCCGTTTGGCCACCGGCACCACCGTTTGCATCGAATGAAATTGTTGTTGTCTTGGCCGTACAGACCGGCAACACGGAATCAACGACATTGTATCCATAATTGGCCGTTGCGGTATAATACGACGAATCCCATGCGGTGCCGTCATACGCCACCGTATTCGGCGTACATGTGGCGCAATTGTCCGGCACATCAATTGTGTCAGGTGTAAAACGACATGTGGTTGCGGCGTCGTATGGTGATACCGATGAATATGTGCCGGAAACACTGCTGTCGATGCCGGTTAACGCACTGCAGCTGTTGCAGCTTATGGTTTGAGTAAGCGGCAACGTAACAGCACCGCTCCTGTATTTGCCAGAACCGCACGCACGAGTGGGGGCGGTGAGGGACACAATACTGCCGGTGCTATTGTCCGAAAAAATTGCGGGGGCAAATACATTAAGATTAGTGTATACGATACGCCATTCACCACTTGCTGTCGCATCATATACTTCAATAAGAATGTTTGGATAAGTGACAGGACTGTGATCTCCTCCGGCCAATTGAAATTTTATGGCACCGATGTTGGCGCCCCCCAATTCCCAAGTGACATATAATGGGTTTGAGGTACTGGCGTTAGGCATTACTATGTCAGCGACTGTGTATGGGTTGCCATCGGTCAAATATTGTTCATCTGCAGGGGAATTAAATGATGCGCCATTGCTGATACTAATGGGGGGCTGGCCCGACACATGATTTGTGCCAGTGGCATCTTGTGCTGTATAAACACCGAATTCCTTGATACGCAAAGTGGTTCCAGATGTGCTGATCCTGACTCGTGTGACATTGGGCATTAGTGGGGTATTTTTTCCGTATCCCGCCGCAATCGATCTAATGCAGTTATTAGGGCTCTTATGCGCAGCGGGCGATGAAGAGCCAATATAATAACCTTGCATACAATAATTCGTTTCGGATATATCACCCAATGATACGGTATGGTCAGTGGTCCACCAATCTCCCGCAGCTGCTATCGGACTCCCGCCAGCAGTTGAAATACGATAACCGGCCGGAACGTTAAGCGTACAATCCGATTTCTTGGTTTTGCCGGTGGCGGTATTGGCGTTATATATGCCACAAGAACCGCATTCTTCGCCCTCAATCGCACATGACGTCGGATTTTCAACCGATGCGCCACCCGACGCATAATACCCCGCCGGTAATGTTCCCGTTATGCCCACAGCGGTTACGCCAAAATTATTCGGTGCATTGAATGTGCCGCCCTCACAATATTTACCGCCCGGGCAAGTATCACATTCGCACGACGACATATCAGAGCTGCATTTTAAATATTTTCCTGGTTCACATGTTTCTGTCTTAAGTTCATTGTTTGCATAGAATGTCTGTGCAGTCGTTGGGCGCAGACCCTTTAAGGCACTCGTAAATGTGCCGTCGGCTGTAATATATTGTGTGCCCGAACCATTGGATGACGCATAAACACCCTTAAACGTTCGGT
>JAFXGD010000037.1 GCA_017513285.1 Alphaproteobacteria bacterium | reverse complement strand
GAACCGGTCTCAAATCCATTGATATAATTGCCTTTTACATAAAATGATGTAAATCTGGTGGTTGGGTAATAAACGGCATGGCCATCAGCATCGCCCCGCATTAATATCTGACCGATTCCAGTCATAACTTCATATGGGTCGTTCACTTCATAACCGGCAATTTGTGGTCCAACGGTTGATAGTGATGTCCATCCCGCTGTGCCGGATGTTGTGCCGTCACCCACCAAAATATGTGAACCCGAACCGGTCGCAAAGCCGGACAGGGTGCGTGCCAATTGGGATACGGAATACCATGCGGGGGATTGCATTGATAATTGGGTGGGGTCCACGCTGCCTTGGCCCATGATGTACATTGGTTGTTGATAATCGGCCGTGCCGTTTACAAAACCGGTGTAAAATCCCGCCAAATAATCGCCGGGGATGCTGTATGCAAAATCGTTCATTCCAACCCAACGGGCCGCACCAGATGTTGTGCCGTCGCCGCCCAGTAAATACAATGAACCGTTGGTGTTTTCTTCTTGGCCGCCGCCATAGTTGGTAATCATACTGCCATGTAATTGTTCGGCCAACCAACTTGGTCCCGCCCAATGGGCTTCGTTACTGAAATTATTATCACGTACCAAAATGGATGGGGGGTTGGTTATTTGTTCGTCAATGCCCGTTGCACGCAATCCCGCCAATACATCCTGTATCTTGCCCCAGCCGGCGCTGTCAGTTGCTGTGCCACCGCCAATTAACAGAAAATTGCCATGCCCTGTGACGTATCCCGTAATCTGAGAGCCGGGCATATATGCGGCAAATTTGTCCAGTTTAATCCATTGGGCTGTGCCACTGGTCGTGCCGTTGCCGGCCAACACGTGGCTGATGCCCGTTAACGCTTGGTCGCCGCGAACGTCAAAGCCGGCCAAATATTTGCCCAATTTATCAACACGAAACCATTCTGGGGATTGGGTTTTTAACTGGGCTGCATCGTCCGTGTTTTGACCCAATATAACCTTGGCCGATGCGGAATCGTCCGTTTTGTCTATGTAAAATGAACCATAGCCGGTAATGTATGAGCCGGGTATTTTTAATGTCAATTCCCTAATGCCCATCCAACCCGCCGTGCCGGTGGTTGTGCCATCACCAACCAATACAAATGAACCGTTGCCACCTTCGAATCCGGCCAAGTGTTTGCCCAAGCGTTCAATACTGATGGCGCCATAACTGCCCACCAATGAACCGCCGTCGGCACCGGTTGTCGGTTGATTCGTTGCGCCCAACATAAACAAAGGGGTGGCGTTGTCAGATAATAATCCAAACTGTAGTGCAGAACCAACAGCATGTGTTTGATTTACGATTTTATTAACGTATCCCGTCGTTGCAATGTTCGCATGTGATGTGGTTGGTATTGCAACCATTACACCCGCAATTGATGTGACAATCGAATTGATTTTTTTTGACATTTCCTTCCCCAAGTAACGAAAATTTTGTGCATAATTTACTATATATTTTAGATAAAAAAAGAAAAAACGCAAGTGCATAATTTTATTTTATTTTTATTGCGATTTTTTGTGGGTCATTCTATGATGTCAATTACAATTCAAAGGATTTTAATATGTTGGATATGAAATTTATTCGTGAAAACCCAGATGTTGTTAAAAATGCCTGTCGGGTCAAAGGTTTTGATGAAGCAGTGGTGGATGATGTCTTGGCGTTGGATGTGCGGGTGCGTGAATTGAAAACAATTACGCAATCAAAGACCGCAGAAAAAAATAAAATTACACGTGAAATACCAACCGCAGCGGATAAGGCGCCTTTAATCGCACAGTCAAAGCAGATTGCCGCAGAAATTGCAAATGATATGGCCGAATTAGATGAAAAAGAATCTGTGCTGCATGATTTGTTGTGCCGTGTGCCACAAATCCCATCGGATGATGCACCAATCGGGCGGGACGATTCGGAAAATGTAGAAGTGCGCCGTGTGGGTACACCACGTGTGTTTGACTTTACACCACGGCCACAATGGGAACTGTTGGAAATGAATGGTTGGTGGAAACCAGAAAAAATCGCAGCTGTGTGTGGCAGCCGTACATATGCACTGTTCGGTGAAGCCGCAGAGTTGGAATTGGCAATCCAAACGTATGTGTTGCAAAAACTGATGTCACGTGGATTTACATTTGTGAATTGTCCATCTGTTACAAAGCCACAGACTATATTTAATGCAGGGCATTTTATGGGAACCGATGTGTCCGTTATGGCAAATGATGTTTTTATGTTGACGGATACAGACAGATGTTTGGCCGGAACGGCGGAAATTGTGCTGAATTCACTGCACAGCGATGAAGTTTTAAATGAAGCAGATTTGCCAATCAAGTATGCAGGATATTCACCTTGTTTCCGAAAAGAGGCAGGGGCCGCAGGACGTGATACCCGCGGAATCGTGCGTATACATCAATTTAACAAGGTTGAACAATATATATATTGTACGCCGGAACAGTCGGATGAAATGCATGAACATTTACTGAATAATTTATGCGATATAATGGCAGACTTTGAATTGCCGTATCGTGTGATTGCCGCATGTACCGGTGATATGGGATTTAATAAAGTTAAAATGCATGACGTCGAAGCATGGTTCCCCAGTGAAAATACATATCGTGAATTGGGGTCTTGTTCGTCCATCGGTCAATTCCAAGCACGCCGTACAAACACACGTTATCGTGATAAAAATGGTAATATGCAATTCTGTGCGACTTTAAATAACACAGGAATTGCGCTGCCACGTGCAATTGTGCCGATTATTGAAAACCACCAAAATTCAGATGGTTCTGTGAATATCCCAAAATGTTTACAGCCGTTGATGGGTGGACGTACCAAAATTGGTGGTAAACATTGATTTGTTCAATGGTATAGGAATATATACCCGTTGTTTTTGTTGGGGTGTTGTATATAATCCTATGTATATCAATGGTATACTGTGTTCGTTGATAATTTATTAACAGGAGATAAATATGTCAGAAGAATTTATGGTGCCAAATGGTGAAGAAAAATTTTATCAAAAAGTAGGCCAGACAATTCGTAACGCACGACAAACACGTAATGTCAGTCAACAGGATTTGGCATCTGTGTTGCAGGTTGATGTGAATGTTATAGAAGATTATGAACAGGCAAATGTGGCCATCCCGATTTATCATTTCTTGGAAATCGCAAAGTTTTTAAAGTGGCCGCCAGAATTTGATGAAATTCAAAAAAATATTTAAAAAAATAATGTGACACTGTGGCAAAAATTATTTTTTGCCATAGTGTTTTTTTAAGATTTCATATGCCGCAGAAATTCGGGCAAATTCTGTGGCGGCATTTTGTTTGTCGGTTGCGGTGTCCGGATGGTACATCTTGGCCATGGTGCGATATTTTACGCCAACTTCACGCCATGTGGCAGATATGCCCAAACCAAAGACTTTTAATGCGCCAATGACGTTGGTTGGTAATTTGCTTTTGACCGGCATTTTATCAAATTTACTGCGACCGGTGATGAAATCATTAATAAACTGTTCGTAATTTTTGGCGTCTGTGTTGGCGGTGTCTTTGTCTTTCAAAGGCGCACCAAATGTTTGACGTTCCCAATCGTCTTCGATTTCATCGGGGGTCATGTTGGCATAATAATTCCAATTTTTGTTGTATTCGGCGGCATGCTCTTGGCAGAAAAACCAATAATCTTTTAAGTCACGGGATTTTGGTGCGCGACATGTGCCGGCTTTGGTACAATTGGGATGGTCACATTTTTTTATCATTTATTTGTCCGTTTTGTTGTTTGAAAATGGATGGTGGTTTATAACCGTTTCTTTTAATTTTTCCGGCATCACATGCGTATAGATTTGGGTTGTTGATATGTCTTCATGGCCCAACATTGTTTGAATCGCACGCAGGTTGGCACCACCCGCCAATAAATGCGATGCGAATGAATGACGCAGAACGTGTGGTGTGACACGTGATGGTTCAATACCCGCCAATATGGCGCATTTCTTTAAAATTTTAAAGAATCCATCACGGGTGATGTGGCCCGATTTGCCGCCCGATGGAAATACGTATTTAGAATCCGTGTCGCCACGGGCCGACATCCAACGGTTTAATGCATCAATGGCACCGTCGTGCATAGGGACCAGGCGTTCTTTGGCGCCTTTGCCATGAATCAGTAATTTGTCGCCCAATATGCCCGATACAGGTAATTCGCATAATTCGGAAACGCGCAGGCCGGATGCGTATAATAATTCTATCATTGCACGCAGGCGGGTCGAATTTTTTGTGTCGCCGGCACTGGATATCAATAAATCTATTTCATGTGTCGTCAGGAATTTGGGTAAAGTGCGTTCCCGACGGGGAATTTCCAAATTCTGTGCGGGGTTGGCGGTAATGATTTTTTCCAACATTAAGAATTTATAAAATCCACGCAGTGCAGACGCTTTGCGGGCAATGGATGACGCTTTGTCCGGTAATGATGCCAAGTATGATTGCAGGGCGTCTGGGGTTGCGTGTGACAGACCGCCGGATATGGCGGCATCGGCCAAGCGCAGGTCCGATTCGTATGCCGACAGGGTTTTAGAACTGCGACCTTTTTCGGCGGCCAGGGATTCTAAAAATATATCTATGTAATTCATGGGTACAGTACTAATTCCGTCATGTGGGGGGTGGGTGAAAATGATATAATCATTAATATAACCAAGGCAATCATTATCGTCCAAAACAAAAATTTATATAATTTCTTGGAATTGCTGTTGCGTTTCTTTGGCATGTTGGTGACCTTTGTGTGCGGATTATATGGTGTCAAAACTGTTGATAAATATCCCAGCGCCTGCAATGATTATTAATGGTGGGGCAATGATGGACAGCGCCGGGGGCAGGGTGCCGGTCGACCCCAGTGCATTAAACATATTTATTAAAAAATATACCGCAAAGCATGTGATTATACCCAAACTGAACTTTATACCAAAACTGTAATTACGACGTTGCTTGGTCTGGGAAAAGGCAATACCCAATGTGGCCATTGCAATCATTGTTAATGGTAAAAACAGTAATGTCCACAGTTGTACCATATGTCCACGTACAGGTGCGCCAATCGATTCCATTTTTGATATAAATTTGGGCAGTTGCCAAAATGATATCTGATCCGGTTGCAGGTATCTGTCCAATACGGTTTGTGGGGTTAATAATGTTGGGGTGTGCCAATCGGATTGATGGGTGTTGCCGTCTTGGGTCCAGAT
>JAFXGD010000036.1 GCA_017513285.1 Alphaproteobacteria bacterium | reverse complement strand
GCGGATACAATCGAAAAAGGTAAAGTGGGTTCGGTTGTCGGCGTGTTGTTCATATTTATATTCTTGCTGTTTGTGTATCGTGGATTTGGAATTATTGCATCAATTGCATTGATGGTGAATTTGGCCATGATTGTCGGATTGACCGCTTTGTTTGGTGCAACTTTGACTTTGCCGGGTATCGCAGGTATCGTGTTGACGTTGGGTATGGCGGTTGACGCAAACGTGTTGCCATTCGAACGTATACGTGATGAAGTCAAAGCAGGTGTGCCAACACTGCGTGCGGTGAATTTGGGATTTGATCGTTCGTTAAAAACGGTTTTGGACGGAAATTTAACGACTTTGATTTGTGCGTTGGTTCTGTTCCAATTCGGTGCCGGTCCAATTCGTGGTTTTGCCGTTACTTTATCCATTGGTATTTTGACAACTTTGTTTACATGTGTATGGTTGACCAAGATTTTGGTGGATTGGTATATGAACGGTAAAAATAAAAAAATTGGTTTTACAAAATAGTGCAAAGGGGATAGTGATATGAAAATTCATTTTATGAAATATCGTAAATTGTCGTATTGGATTTCGGGGACGTTGCTGTTGTTGACGGTGCTGTCGTTGATTTTCCGTGGGTTGAATTACGGAATTGACTTTTCGGGCGGTATCGCAATGGAGGTCACACCCGTAAATGCCGAATACACCATTGATAAAATGCGTGCAGATTTGGCGGAATTCAGCCCTGAATTACAGCAGGTTGATGGAACGTCTGTGTTGGTGCGTGTTGGGTTGCCCAAAGGTGCAACCGATGCGCAACAAAATGAACGTGTCGCACAGATAAAAGGCATCTTGGGCGAAAAGGTACAGTATTCACAAATTCAAATCGTCGGACCAAAAATCGGGGGCGAATTGGTGCGTGGTGGTATCTTGGCCATTTTGTTTGCGTTCGTAATGATGGCAATTTATGTGTGGATTCGATACAAAGGTGGTTATGCAATTGGTGCATTTGTATCATTGTTTTTGGACTTTATGTTGATGTTCGGATTCTTTTCCGTTGCAGGGTTGGAATTTAATCAGACCGCAATCGCAGTTATATTGACCGGTATTGGTTATTCAATCAATGATAAAGTTGTGAATTATGACCGTATCGAAGAAAATATTAGAAAGTATCATAAAATGCCAATGGATAAATTGATTGATTTATCCGTTAATGAAATGTTGCGCCGTACAATGTTGACCAGTGTTTCAACACTGTTGGCGATGGTTGGGTTATATTTCTTTGGCGGGGCGCAATTACAGGAATTTGCGTTGGCAATGGCGTTCTCGATTGTTATGGGTACTTTCACCAGTATTTATATTTCGAACGTTATATTGTTGAACTTTAATTTGCGTGATGCAGAAAAATAATGTATGACGCCACACAGACAAAATGGGGGGGTGAATATGATAAAAAAACTATTCTTTCTGGGATTTTTTGCCTGTGTGGCGAACTGTGCAATGGCAGATGGTTTGTTCTTTGCGGATGAACCTGTGCAAGATGGTTTGCCGGTCTTTGAAATGTCAAAGACTTTTGGTGAAATTTATGAAAAGCTGGATAATGTAAATTGGGCCGGTAAAAGTTTGAATGTCGCAATCGAAAGTCTGGAAAATATTAATCCAAAGGCACATATCGCAGCAACCGATGAAAGAATTGTATTGGTGTGGGGGGATGAAATTGTCGGAAACTTTCCACGGCCAGATGAAAAAGATTGGTATGGATTCGGCGAAATTACAACGGCATTAATTCTGAAAATGCGGGCGAATAATCCACAACTGCAAGATTTAAGTCAAAGCGAAGTTTATCGGGTGGTGGTCGATGCGTTGGTTGCCGGTGTTGATGAAAATGGACGGTATATTTTTTCACAGGCCGCAGAAATTGCCGAAGATGGCAGATTGTTGACCAGTGTGGGTATCGAAGGTTTTCGTGATATGAACGGTAATTGGCGGGTGACGGGTGTGTATAAAGGGGCGCCTGCCGATATCGCAGGGGTTCGGGCCGGCGATTTGATTGTGCAAATAAATGGTGAATATGTCGCCAATATGTCAGATGCAGATTTAAATGCGGTGATGACCGGATTTAATTCGGGTACCGCAAAAATGAAACTGTTGACCCCAATGGGGGATAAAAATGTTGTACTGCGTCGGGCGTCGATTGTGTTGGCGGATGCGGATGTTATCCGGCATACAAATCAATATGCGGGTGGTTTGTTGGAATTTGTTGTCCATAAAGTATCAGATAACACCGTTAATATTATTAATGAAGCCTTGGCGCAATACCCAGATGCAACAGGTATTGTGTTGGATTTGCGTACCGCAATTGGTGATGATGAACGGGCGGCGGCAAAGTTGGCGGGACTGTTTATGGGGGCGGTGCCGGTTATGCGAATCGTTGAAACCGCACGTGATGAAGTAGAGGTCGTCCCGGGCAATGATGCCGTGACCGATACAAATGTTGTTGTGTTAATGTCGGATATGACACGGGGAACCGCAGAAGCCGTGGTTGCAGCGTTTTATGAAAATAATCGTGGGGTTTTGGTTGGTACACCAACCGCAGGTGTCGCCAGAATCGCATCACGTATAGATTTAAATAATGGTGGCGCATTAGAGTTGTTAAATAAATCTTTGAAAACAGGGTTGGGACGTACAATTGATGGACGTGGAATCTTTCCGATTGTTTGTTTGTCTAATATTCGGTCCAATCAACAACAAAATGCGTTCTTTTTGAATGTTATCAATAATGATTTCAGCGCACGGGATTTTAATAAAGAAGCAAATATCAGACCGCAAGATGTCAGACGTGGTTGCCCCGTCGTGACCAGTGGTGTTGATGAAGATGCTTTGGCCATTGCGGTGGCCGCAAAAATTTTAACCGATGATAAAATTTATGGGCGATTGTTGGCACAAGAAGAACAGTAAATTTGCGGGGGTGTGTGGTGTTTTTAAAGAAAAATAATCAGATTAATTGGTTGGCAATCGGGGTGGCGTTTTGTGTGACCGCTGGGTTGGTGTTGATGGGTATGTTTTGGTTGGATGCGCCATTGTATTATGTCTTTACGGGGTTGAATTTTGGTCAATGGGCGTGGTGGTTCGAATTTATATTTGATGGTCATGTGTGGATTGTGGTGTCGGGGGTGGCACTGATTTTGGCGTATATAATCAAGTCTGTAAAAAAGGGCATTAAATACAAAAACGATAATGGATGTATATGTGTTAAAACATGGATACAGGATGGAATTAATAAAACTGTAAACACAAATGCGGGATTTATTTTTTTGGCCGTTTTATCCACGGGATTAATTGTAAAAGGTTTAAAATATGGAATTGGACGAATTCGTCCATTGATTGGATTTATTTCAGATACAACACCCACAACATTTATGCCGTGTTCGTCGGATTGGCTGTATAATTCAATGCCGTCGGGACACAGCGCAATCAGTTTCGCAGGATTGGTGATGATTGGGTTGCTGATGCCACGATTAAAGCCTGTGACATGGACGGTGGCGGTGATGATTGCGGTGTCACGATTGATGTTGGGGGTTCATTGGTTTTCGGATGTGGTATTGGGGGCATTTATCGGAATGGTAATGGCGGATATTGTTTACAGTACTGTATTGAAACATAAGAAAAAATAGAAATATATTTTTATTCAACGGCTGTACAACAGGGGTTCGCCCCAAAATCCGGCGGGGTCAAACCTGTAATTGATTTTCTTAACACCCCGACCGCCATATTCCAAAACATTGCCGTATCATGTGACGGAATAAAAATTAGTTATCGGTGTTTTTTTTCTGATGAATTTATGATAAAATGCATTTGTTATGGCAAAGCAATCAAAATTTTTGCCGGACAGTTTGTCCGGTGCTTTAAAAGGATTAATCGCGCGCTGTTTTGGGGCGGTGGTTTGTTTGTTCGGTATTTGGTGGGTCGGGGCGTTGGTGTTCTATGATCCTTATTTGGACGGTTTTGCCGTTGCCAGTACGTTCGGAAATCAATCTGTTATGGGGTTGTTGGTGGGAACGGTGCGTTATGCCATTGGGGTGGTGCCGTCTTTGTTTGTGGCGTTGTATATCTTGCGGTGGGGATTTATGCGCATGGTTGGCGTGGTGGATGAAAATGCAACACCGGAATACAATTTGTTGCGTGCGTTTATTGCCGTATGTGTCGGCGCCGTTGGATTCGGATTGGTTATGCCTGCGTCAACATATGGTGGAATGTTTGGCGCCATTGCCGCAATGGATATGGGGGGATTAATTGGCCGTTGGGTGGTGCCGATTGGATTGGTGTGCGTGGGTGTGTTTTTTGTTATGGCGGGTATGTTGCTGCATATAAAAATGGCACATATAAAGTTTGGTGTGCGGGTCTGTATACGCACGATTCGTTGGATTGCCAGTGTTTTCCATTTAAGAAAAAATATGCCTGTTGATACAGATGTGGACGACACAGATGATGATGGTGAAGATGAGCCAGAAGATGAGACGGCAGAGCCAGTTGAAGAAGAAAAACCAAAAAAACGTATGGGATTGTTGCGCAGAAAACCGGCCAAGGCAGCCACAGTACCGGCAATGCCCGTGGCCAAGGCACAACGTGTGCGTACAATGGATATGTTCCAATTGCCCGATCCAAAGTTTTTGGAAAAATCTGCGTTCAGTAAGTGTTCCGTTACGCCAGAATTAAAGCAAAACGCACGTAATATGGAAACGCACTTTGCAGAATATGGGGTGTTTGGTCGTGTGGTCGGTATTAAACCGGGGCCAATTGTGACGCTGTATGAATTTGAACCCGACACGGGTATGCGTATCGCAAAAATTACAGAAACAGTCAAAGATATGACACGTGCCATGGCAACCGAAAATATTCGTATCGCACATATTCCACGTACGAACTTTGTCGGTGTGGAAATGGTGAATATTAAACGGCAAACTGTGCGATTCCGTGGATTGGTGGAAAATTCTATATTTACAGAATCTAAATATAAAATACCATTGGCGTTGGGTGTGGATATCGGTGGTAATCCAATGTATTTCGATTTGGCAAAAATGCCACATATGTTAATAGCAGGGCGTACAGGTTCGGGTAAGTCTGTGTTCGTGCAATCTATTATTACGTCAATTGTTTATCACTTTACACCGGATAAATGTAAGCTGATGATTATTGACCCAAAGGGTGTGGATTTTGGTTTCTGGGATGATATTCCACATCTGATAACACCAATTGTAAAGTTAGACCCCGGTGCCGCTGTGAACGCATTGAAATGGGCCGTGCGTGAAATGGAAGAACGATATAAACAACTGCAACTGTTGAATGCACGTAATATAGAAAGCTATAACGAAATGGCGGCGCAAAAACGTGAAAAGGGTGAAAAATTGACTCGGCAGGTGGCCGTTGGAACCGATGAAGAAACGGGTGAATTGCTGTTCGAAACCCAAGAAATAGATTTGTCAGATATGCCCTATATCGTCATTGTAATTGACGAGGTCGCAGACCTGATGAGTTTGGCACGAAAGGATGTAGAGGCCTGTGTGCAACGTATAGCTCAGAAAGCACGTGCCGCAGGTATCCATTTGGTAATGGCAACCCAAAGACCGGACGCAACAACAATTACAGGTGTTATCAAGGCGAATTTTCCAACACGTATTTCGTTCCAGGCACGCAGCCGTATCGACAGTACAACAACGTTGGGTGAAGGTGGCGCAGAACAATTGTTGTCATGTGGTGATATGTTGTTCAGTGAAGCAGGACGTGTGCCGGTGCGTATACATGGCGCCTTTATCGATGATAATGAATTGGGGCGGATTGGCGATTTCCTGCGTGGACAGGGCGAACCAGAATATGCCGCAGGTGTCACAGATGGTGACGGTGAAGGCATCGGTGGTGATGGTGCGATTCCAGGATTGCCGGGTGCAATCGGTGGTGGTGATAAAGAAGCCGATTTATACGCACGGGCCAAAGAATGCGTATTGCGTGATAAAAAGCCGACGATATCTTATATTCAACGCAGATTGCAAATCGGATATAACAAAGCCGCAGGATTTATGGAACGGATGGAACAAGATGGTATCGTCAGCGCCCCCGATGCAAACAATAAACGACATATTTTATAGGTATAAATTTCCGCCCGTGGGGCGGTTTTTTATTCTTGGTTATTTGGGCGATGTGTGCTATAATTTACAGCAAAAGGAGTATGTTATCATGAAAAAACCAATCGTATTTTTAGCAGGCGCTTTGGCGGTGTTCGGTGGCGTCGATGCAATGGCTGCAACAAATTGGGGTACACAGGCAGGTTCTGTTGCAGATTTGTCCAGTGCGCCTGCAACACGTGAACGTCAAAATGTGAACTATGAAAAATATCAAACACGTACAACAACACGTACGTATGAACAGAAAGATGCAGGCGATTTGTACTATTCACAACCGGCCAATCGCAGCGCATTGTACAAACAATATAATAACGGTGGTGCAACCAAGACGACCGTCCGTACAACACGTGCAGAACGTGTCGTTGATACAATGAAACGTAAATATTATTTGGCACATCCGTTCTTTCAACCGGTGCAGGGTAAGTTTGGTTCTATTACCGATTTGTCATATAATATGGGTGGCTATGATTTTACAATCAATCAAACAGTGCCGGTTATTGGTGCAATCAGTGGTACGCCAGATATACTGTGGAATGGTTTGGGTGGTAAATGGGAATCGAATTCATTTTCCGTCAAAGAAGATTTCAGTTATGGTATCACAGAACGTATCGCAGTTTTGGGTATGTTGCAATATGATGCCGCAGAATATGAATTTACATGGGATGATGATTCACCCGATGATAAAATGGATGATAATGGGATAAATCTGTTTGGTTTAGGTGCCCAATGGCGCTTTGTCGATACACCAGAATGGATTGCAACATTGTCGGCATATTATCAACATCAAAAAGATGTTTCGAATAACTTTGTTTTGGATTTAAAAGCGGGTTATAAAGTTCACACATCTACAATCTATGGTTTGGTGCGTGGTTGGTATTTGGATTTAGAAGGTAATTCATATGGCAACTATGTGACCGGCACAAATGCATTTGGGGGCGAATCTTCTATGTACATCCCATATCAGGTGGGCGATACCAGTGCCACATATATCGAAGGTGGTTTGGGTGTATTCAGTGTATTAAATGAAGATTGGACATTGAATGTAGAAGCACTGTATGGTGATTACGATTGGCATAACCAGGCATCCATTAAAGGTGCAATCGGTTGGCAGCCAGAGGATTGGTTCGCATTGAATCTGTATGTGAAAACCGCTTTCTATGACAGTGCAGATGGCAAAACATTGGATTTCTGGTGGAGAGAGCCAGAAGCACGGTTAGAGGATGGTTCCTTTATTACAGACTTTACCAAATTGGGTACAGTTGAATTGGATAAATATTCCGAAACATCTGTTGGTCTGCAGGTTATATTCCAATTCTAATATAACATGATTATTCGTTTGCCCCCGTGGATGCATGGGGGCAAATTGTTAAACGGAGAGAGCAATGAAAAAAATTTTATATGCTTGTTTAACCGCCGTGGCGGTGTTGTGTCCAAATTTTGCACGTGCAAATGATTTGTCCCGGGATACGTCCGACCCGTTGTTTCTGTTGGGCCAAGAAAATATTTTATCAACGTCGTCTGTCACATATTGGGATCATATTTTGCGATTTGGACAATCGGTGTCGTATGGTATGAATGAACGCCTGTCTTTGGGGGCAAATGTTCATTACCAACATGACTTTAATGGCGATGAAGATGGATTTGCCGCCGTTGATGTTGGTGGTGTGTATCGTATGTCGGCATTGGGGGATGCCGGTTCGGATATTATTTCCGATGTATTGTTTGGGTTTAAATTTGGCGGTTCTTCCGAAGTGCGTACCCCCGATTATGCGGATTCTACATACTATGTTGGGTTGCGTATGGGGCGTCAATGGTTGGGTATGACGTTGGCCGCAACCGTTAAATCAACATGGGTATTTAACGATGAACGTGGTGTTGCATTTTTGGACTTTATGCCCGAAGCATATTTCAGAATTGCTCCAGATTGGCGCTTGGGTGCCGGTTTGACAATTCGTAAAGCCACCCACAAAGACCCAATCTATCACACCGATTATGACCAAGAATGGTTGCATACCAAATTGGTTCGCCAATATGGTCGCACCCAATACATTGGGCATATTGACTATGAATTTGAATCCGACGATGCTCAAGTTGGGGGGCGTATCAACATCCTCTTCTAAATAAATTAAATCTAATAATTTATCTACGGGCGGTCCCGACAACTCATGTACGTTTGTGTACACTACGTTGTCGGGACCGTTCCGTATCTAAATCATTATCTTTAATTTATTCCACTGCAAGGGGGGTGTGGTGTCTCATGTAGCGTTTGTACACTACGCCATTGCCAATCCGTTTATCTATACCATTATCTTTAATTTATTCCACTGCAAGGGGGTGTGTGGTGGCTCATGTACGTTTGTGTACACTACGCCATTGCCAACCCGTTCATCTGGGCCATTATCTTTATCGGCGGGGGTGACAAACATTCTTATTTGCCCAGGCATAGTTGACCAAATGTCATATCCAGGACTTCATTGGCCGTAATCGTTCCCAATATTTTTCCAATTGCATCAGATGCACGGCGTGTGTGTTCGGCAAATATGTCATAGTTATCACCGGCGCTTAATGCACAGGACAATTCCGATTGTGCCGATTCCAACAGTGTTTTTGTACGTGCATTTATGGTCAGACTGTTTTCAGATGAATCCATTATTTCGTGAATTTTGGCACGTAATAATTCCATGAATTCATCCATGCCGGCACCCGTTTTGGCGGATACATATAATCCAAATTCATCATCGAAATCAATCGCGGTGTCCGATTTGTTAATGATATTAATGTTTATGTCGGGGCCAATGTGTGAATCGTATGTTCGTGTTTTTGGCAGGTTTTCCGGCGTATAGACGTTGATAATGATGTCTGCGGATTCTATTTCATTTTTTGTGCGTTCGATTCCGATTGATTCTATTTCATCATCTGTTTCACGAATGCCCGCAGTGTCCGACAGGTTTACCATAAATCCATCAATGTCCAGATTAATCGTTACAACATCACGTGTCGTGCCGGCAATGTCGGATACAATTGCACGTGATGTGCCGGCCATATAGTTAAATATTGATGATTTACCCACGTTTGTTTCGCCAACCAATGCAATATTTATTCCGCCACGTATTGCACGTGCCGTTTTGTAATTGTTTAATGCGTTGGTGATTTCGGTGTGTAATTTTCGTGTGCGATTGTATATTATTTCATCAATGTTTTGGGGCAGGTCGTCCGGACTGTAATCCAAGATTGCCGCCGCATAGGCAGAAATTTCAATCATAGATTTGCGCCATTGGTTGTATATGTCACTGTCATGACCCAACATAGATTTTAATGCGTGTTTGCGTTGCATGTCTGTCTGGGCGTCCAGTAATGCAGCCAATCCATCAATATCTGCCAAATCCATTTTATTGTTATAAAATGCACGGCGGGAAAATTCGCCCGGTGTTGCCATGCGCATTCCCATTTGGGACAAATATTCAAAAACTTTATTTATTACCGCCGGGGCGCCATGTGTGTATAATTCGATAACATCTTCGCCCGTAAAAGAGTTTGGGGCAGGGAAATAGATTGCCAAGCATTGGTCAATCAGTTCACCCGTATCATCCGTCAGGTTTGTAAAATACGCATGACGTGAAATGAAATCAGATTTATGGATAAAGGTTTTAAAAATATCTGTTAATTTATCGCCGGATATGCGTATTACCGCAACGCCGGATTTGCCGTGGCCGGATGACAGTGCAAAAATTGTATCATTGTTATGCATTTTGTGTCGCCTGTTGTTTAATTAAGTCTATTTCCATGCTGCGTGCAATTTCCGATACGCGTTCCACGATGCCGGTTGGATTGATTATTTTGCCACCATGTGGATGTTCGGTTGCCGTTTGTTGCATTATATCATTTAATTCGGATTGCCAGTTGGGACGTGTATAGAATATTTCGTTGCCCTGTAAAGCGCATGCAAAAACGCCCGCCAAATATGGTGCCGCCGCCGAATCGCCGTTTATCTTTTTGTATATAAATCCGGATACGCCTGGTGTGGTGCGTTTGTTGGTTGGAATGCCAATAACGTCGGTGGTATAGTTTATGCGACCATCGCCAATAACCGGACCATCATATGTGCATGGTATAAAATCGTGTTTGGCAATCGAAAAAGATTCGGGGTATTGTGTGCGCTTGCGATATGTGTCGCCACAGATTATTATTTTAACCCCCATGGATTCGATTTCTTTTAACAATTCAATGATGTGCGGTTCGTCTGATGGCTTTAATGATGCGCCCATGGGGGTGCCACTGAACGACAATATGCGGATGCGTTTGTCGAAAAAGTGTTCGGTAATATATGTCTTGATGTTGGTCAATACGGTTTTTAATTCTGTTGCACGATTTTCGTCCGCTTTGGCACAGGTAAAGAAATGAATG
>JAFXGD010000035.1 GCA_017513285.1 Alphaproteobacteria bacterium | reverse complement strand
TCGCAACAAAATTTTACAAATCCTAACCTCGGTCAATGTTGCGGAAAACCTAGGTTATTCATACTCAACAGCACTCAATACAAATCTAGGGCTGGGGATTATGATTCCTCTGCTCTACCACTGAGCTACGCTGCCAAGCGACACGCATTATAACACCATTTTTTTTAAATGCAAGGCAAAACAATCATATGATTTGTTTCTTGTTTACAATCATTATCTTTTTTAACAAAATCATTTGTAAGTACCCACGGTTTATGATATAGTATGCCACATGAAAAAAATCATAGCATCTTTAATTATATTGTCTGCGTCGGCGACCGCAAACGCAAACACGAACCCATTTTTTAACGGATACGACAACCAATTTTCTGTAAACTTTGGTTGGGGCGTGGACAGCGGATTTTTAATCCCTGCCCCGGTGCGTTGGGTCCCCTTTATGATGATGCAGGCCCAATATTCCCAACCGACCGAATTCTTTCGTTTACCGGCACGCAAATCATTAAACATAATCCAAACATTGGGTTCGGGCAAATCACGTGGATGGCATTGGGACAAATACACCATTCCAATCGTCACCGCATCCGAAGACGTAATATTAGCACACGGTAAAAATTGGTATTTTTATACCGGCGTTGCGGCCGGATTCCAAGTCCAGCAAAACGAACGCATTGGTTCTAAATTACTGTTTGGATTCAAATTGGGCAGTGGTTATAAACTGTCCGAATGCACGAATTTAGAATTATTTGCCCAACATTATTCAAATGGAAATACCGCCCCCGAAAATCATTCATACGCATTTTTTGGTGCCGGCATTACATACAATTTTTAACCCCACGCATTGGCGATAATAAATTAAAGATAATGGTATAGATAAACGGATTGGGGGTGTCGTAGTGTACAAACGCTACATAAGACACCACCCAAACCCCTTGCGGTGGAATAAATTAAAGATAATGATTTAGATACGGAACGGTCCCGACAACGTAGTGTACATAACGCTACATGCCCCCCCTTGCGATGGAATAAATTAAAGATAATGGTATAGATGTGGACAGTGCCGTCCCCGTAGTGTACAGAAGTTACATGAGGGGACGGCACCGTTCACAGATATGCCATTAGATTTAATTTAGTCAGACCATAAATGGTAAATTTTCCAAATTCCCTTCTGCAACACGCACATTGACATCAATCATCATAAATATCGAATCCGGCGTGCGCAAAGCATGGTCGGCAAAGATAGATGAATCCAGTAAGTGGCTGGTGTTAACAGATAATTTTGTGATTAAATGGTCATCATCCAACAGTGTATAGATTGGCCCAATATCACGTGGGGTATTTGCGCCAATTTCATGTTCATTTTGTGGACAACGTAACCCATCCATAATTGTTTTAACACGGTTATCAATATCGCTGCGTGGGACGCCAACAATTTCCGGATGCAGCATTTGAATATCCAATTCCGCCATTAATTTCAAGTTTGGCGTAATAATTGGATTCCAATCCACCCCACCAACATGCCGTGTCGTGATTGGACTTTTGGTTGGATTTGGCACCATATATTGGGTTAAATTATTCCAAGGACTGTGTTCCACCAACTTTTTCAATTGCGGATGAAACTGCATCCGAATATCTGCGATATGTTGCGCCCTTTTTTTAGGATTAATCAAGATATCACCAAAATACAATAATTTAAACTTCATATTCATACCCTTTTGTTTAAATAAAAATTATCCCTTTTTTCTTGATAATTATACCAGAAATTGCTATGTTTTACACAGAAAAAAGAAAGGAATGTTAAATGTCTGTAAATAATGAATATACCGGTGATTCGATTAAAGTATTAAAAGGGCTTGAAGCTGTAAAAAAACGCCCCGGAATGTACATCGGTGACGTCGGCGAAGGTGGCAGTGGTCTGCACCATATGATTTATGAAGTTGTCAACAACAGTATTGACGAAGCAATGGCGGGCTATGCCGATACGGTTTATGTATCTTTGAACGCCGATGGCAGTGCAACAATCCGTGACAACGGTCGTGGTATGCCATTTGACATCAATCATGACACGGGGCGCAGTGCATTAGAATTAATTATGTGCGAATTGCACGCCGGCGGTAAATTTGACAACGAAGGCAGTGGCGCATATAAAGTATCGGGCGGTCTGCATGGTGTTGGTGTATCTGTTGTGAATGCATTATCATCTTGGTTAGAGGTCACCGTATGGCGTGGCGACAAACAGGCATTCATGGCGTTCGCAGACGGCGTTCCAACCACAGATGTTAAAATCACAGAAAACAAATCGGGTATTGCACACGGAACCGAAGTCAGTTTTAAACCATCACCGGAAACATTTACCGGCACGGATTTCAGTTTTGACACCATGGAAACATGGCTACGTGAACAATCATTCTTGAATGCGAACGTTAAAATCATTCTGGAAGATTTACGTGGCCCGGAAAAGAAAGAACGTGAATTCCATTCGGTTGACGGATTAAAAGGATTTGCAACATACCTGAACAAATCCAAAGAATTGTTAAACCGTGACCCAATTCAAATGATAAAGCAGCAAGATGATTCATACATTGAAATTGTTTTGCAATGGACAACGGCATATACCGAAACATCATTATGCTTTACCAACAACATTCCGAACCGTGACGGCGGCACACATTTGGCGGGCTTTCGTGCGGGCTTAACACGTGCGATAAACAAATACATATCCGAAAAAGGAACCAAGAAAGATATCAATTTATCTGGCGAAGATTTCCGTGAAGGATTAACCAGTATCATCAGTGTTAAAATCCCCGACCCAAAATTCGGATCACAAACCAAGGACAAATTGGTATCATCCGAAGTTCGCCCAATTGTGGAAAGTACCGTTTCGGAAATGCTGTATGAATTTTTAGATGAAAATCCACAAATCGCCAAAACAATCGTCGATAAAATTATCGAAGCCGCCACCGCCCGTGAAGCGGCCCGCAAAGCACGTGAATTATCACGCAAAAAAACGGGGCCTGAATTGGGTGGTCTGCCCGGAAAATTGGCGGGATGTTCGGAACGTGACCCATCAAAATGCGAACTGTTTATCGTTGAAGGGGACTCGGCTGGTGGTACCGCAAAGCAAGGTCGTGACCGCAAAACCCAAGCCATCCTGCCATTACGTGGTAAAATCTTGAATGTTGAACGTGTACGTTTTGATAAAATGTTGGGGTCTGATACGATTGGCGCATTAATTACCACAATGGGCGCCGGCATTGGCAAAGACGATTTCGACATTGAAAAAATGCGCTATCACAAAGTTATCATCATGACCGATGCGGACGTTGACGGTCAACACATTCAAACATTGTTGATGACATTCTTTTATCGCCACATGCCCCAGGCCATTGAACGTGGATACATTTATGTTGCAAAGCCACCTTTATACGGTGTCACCCGCGGCAAGCAGCAAATATATCTGCAAAACGAACGTGAAATGGACGACTATTTGATGGAGCAGTTATCCACAGACGGCATGATTGAAACAACCGACGGTACGCAAATTTCCGGGGCGGATTTAAAACGCTTGCTGGGATTGGTGTTGGATATGCGCAACGCATTACAACCATTAAACCACATTGTTCCATTAAGATTTATCGAAGCCTTGGCATTAAACGGCGCATTCGAAAACGAAAGCGAACAAACATTCGCCGCCGTGCAAACAATGTTGGATGCCCAAGAATTGGAATTCGAACGTGGATGGAAAGTATCTGCAAACGAATCCGGCATTGAAATCACACGCACCTTGCGCAGTGTACGTGAAACATACGTTTTACCACGTGAAAAAATCAACGGCGCAGAAATTCGTGCATGGCATCGCTTGGACGGGCGCAACGAATTAATGGAAACATTTGCACGGCCAACCATATTACGTGTTAAATCAAAATCACAAAAGATTTGGGGTGCATTAACATTGTTAAACACCGCATTTGAATACGCCAAAAACGGATTAAAGATTCAACGATACAAAGGTTTGGGTGAAATGAACGCAGAACAATTATGGGAAACCACAATGGACCCAAATCACCGTTCTTTGTTCCAAGTCACAATCCAAGACGCAACCAAAGCAGACGAAGTTGTATCTATGTTGATGGGCGACGTTGTTGAACCACGACGTGACTTTATTGTTGAAAATGCACTGGATGCAAATCTGGACGTTTAACAAAATTGGCGCAGTGAAAACTGCGCCCTGCTTTTATGGTTAATATTATGGAAAACAACAATACAAATCCGCCGCATAATTTATAATGTTTACATCCGAATGGTTTTTTTCTTTGGACAAAACTTTACGCACAACCGGTCAAGATTCCGACGCACAAAGTTTTGATGAAATACTGGCGAATTTACAAAATCCAAAAATCTGCACACCTGACGAATTTGCATCACATTGCACATACGTGATATTGGCGGGCGGTTTTTCACAAACAACCGCCAAGAAAATCTATAAAACAATAATTGATATCATTAACAAAATTGGCGCAGATTACGATAAATTAATTTCTGTATTTAATAACAAAAACAAAATAAATGCTATTTGCCAAATTTGGAATAATCGCACCAATTTATGCGAACGGTTTTATTCACTAAACACACTGGACGATAAATTAAAGTATCTGCAATCCCTGCCCCACATTGGAAAGATAACTGCAAATCATTTGGCACGCAACTTGGGTTCAGACGTGGTAAAATACGACATATGGATTCAACGTTTGGGGTGTGCATTTGCCAACAGACCTGATTTATCCGACAAAATAAATAACGGCAAATTATCTGATGAAATAAAATCTGCATGCGATGCAATGTTTGATTACCTGACCCAACAAACGGGATTACCACGTGGATACATTGATGTCGTATTATGGAAATCATTACAAACAGGATTGATAAAATTATGAATGTAAAAATCGAAGAATCTTGGAAAGACGCATTAAATTCCGAATTTGAAAAAGACTATTTTGTTAAACTGACGGATTTTGTGCGTGGCGAATACTTGTCGGGACATTCGGTGTACCCCGCCCCAAAAAACATATTTAACGCATTTAATTTATGCCCATTAAATGATGTCAAAGTTGTAATAATCGGCCAAGACCCATACCACGAACCGGGCCAAGCACACGGGCTGTGTTTTTCTGTTATGCCACCGACCCCCAATCCGCCATCTTTGCAAAACATTTACAAAGAAATCGAAAGCGATATTGGCAAAAAAAGTATCACAAACGGCGACTTAACCCAATGGGCAACCCAGGGCGTATTACTGTTAAATTCCACATTAACGGTTCGCGCGCATGCGGCGGCATCACACGCCGGCCACGGATGGGAAGAATTCACCGATGCCGTAATACGCACATTATCAACCCGTGAAAATATAGTATATATCCTGTGGGGCAGTTACGCCCAAAAGAAAGCCGCCTTGGTATCGCCGGACAAAAATTTAATATTAAAATCTGCCCATCCATCACCACTGTCTGCATACCGTGGATTTTTTGGCAATCATCATTTCAGTCGCACAAACGAATATTTAATACAGCATAACAAAACCCCAATCATATGGTAAAAACAGCAGTTACATCAGCCCCCTTGCGATGGAATAAATTAAAGATAATGGTATAGATAAACGGATTGGGGCGAACGTAGTGTACAAACGCTACATAAGACACCAACCCCTTGCGGTGTTAATAAATTAAAGATAATGATTTAGATACGGAACGGTCCCGACAACGTAGTGTACAGAAGTTACATGAGCCACCAACCCCTTGCAGTGGGAATAAATTAAAGATAATGATTTAGATACGGAACGGTCCCGACAACGTAGTGTACAAACGCTACATGAGACACCCCACCCCTTGCGGTGGAATAAATTAAAGATAATGGTATAGATAAACGGATTGGGGGTGTCGTAGTGTACAAATGCTACATGAGACACCCCCAATCCGCTTTAGATATGCCATTAGATTTAATTTATTATTTGGTCCTGCATTTGAAACGTCCCCAGCACCACCCATGCAATTATTGCGGAAACAAAGATTATTCCAATGCTGTTTAAAACATTGGAAATCTTGTCCATTTTGCGAACAGATTCATTCAGATAATCATTGGCAATACGGGTCAAATTTTCATCAAAACCGTTCATGTCGGCATAGATGGTTAAATCGCCAATTATTTCTGAATCTGGGAATTCCATTTTGGTGTTTGATAATGCGACACCTAAATTATCACCATTGGCAATATATCGCAGGGCAGAATCCAAAATACGTCGCACATATTTGTTGGCATTATCGGCCAACATGCGCATGGCATCGGGGATGGTGACACCTGCACCGACCATGGCGGCCAAACTCATCAACCAACCGGCAGATACTTGAATTTTATATACACTCCATGGTGCAATTTTATCAAACATGGCACGGACACGCCCGGACCAATTTGCCATACTGACCCAAACAATTGCGATAACAGACGCCGCCACAACCAAAAATACATACCAATATTTTATGGACACATCCGACAACCAAATCAAAGAACGTGCGCTGCCCCGCCAAACTATATCACTGCCACCAATTTCTGCCAACGGCGGCACCAAATACAATCCGACCATGATAATGATACCAAATGTCAAAGCCAACAAGAATAACGGATACGCAATTGCAGTTGTCATTGCCCGTCTGATACGTTGCATACCATCGACCACACGGCCGACATTTTCCAGCGCAACAACCAAATTCGACAGATTTCCCGACGTCACCAACAGTGTTTCATTCGGCGGAACCCAACCACGTGTGGCTTCGGAAAAAGTCATCCCACGTTCCAAATTCTGTTGCCATTGTCGCATTACAATTGCGAACGGCTCATTTGGCTTGGTACCATTTTTGGATTCAATCATTTCGATACGTTCCAACGCATCTATCAAAGTAAAATCGTTACGCAACAAAGATGCCAATTTACGACATATCGACATGCGCTTTTCGGTATTCAACCGAAACATCATTTTTGCATATAACAATTCCAACCGGTTCATATTAATATACCCCCGGCTGATTTATTTGTCCGACCCAACGTTCTAATTCATCGATACTGATAATACCCTGCAACATCAAAGACACGGCGGCCTCTTTCAAAGTGCGCCCTTCCATTTCTTCCAACCAATACTGCATTGCGCCGTCTGTATTTCCCGACAGGGCCAATCTTAAAAATTCACTGTTTGTAATGATAATTTCACCTGCCTTGATACGTCCGGAATTTCCCGTTCCGTTACAGTGCGAACATCCCGGGCCACGTTGATAAACCTGGCGCAGTCCGATTTCCCCATACGAATCCAATACACGTTTATATGCCCCCCGTTCCGGATGATTTGCCAAAGGTTCACGGCAATACGGGCAAACTTTTTTGAACAGGCGCATAGACACCAAACCACGCATCAACGTTTCTTCTTTTAATTTAAATGGTTCGATACCCAAATCCAACAAACGTGTCAACGCCGCCATTGCCGAATTTGCGTGCAAAGTCGTCCATACATTATGTCCCGACAATGCGCCACGTACGGTTAATTGTGCGGCGGCCAACGTACGAATTTCGCCAACCATCAATGTATCGGGGTCACTGCGCAAAGCGGCGGCCAATGCTTCGACATATTTTTCTTCACGTTGTTCTTCATTTGTTGTATTAACAACCGGCATTTGTCGTGCGCCGAAAATTTTTTGTTCAACCGGATTTTCCACCGTAATCATATTTATTTCATAATTACGTTCACGCAACATCATCGACATATTGCGCACCAAAGTCGTCGATTTACCGGAACTGGTTGGACCTGCAACGATAACCAATCCGGTTGGGAAAGAACGCAACCGTGCCAACAGTCTTTGTTCATATGCCCCAAATTCTTGTTCTGTTTTAATACCTTCGGACGGGTTATCGTACAGCAAACGCATAACGACATATCGGCTGCCGAATGCGATTGGGTTAAATTGCATACGCACACCCAACACCCCCGACGGCAGATATAAATCCTTGGTTCCACGCAGTGGTGTCCGCCCATCTTTCTGTGCCGATTGATATTCATTCTGGGCATAGTTTGCATTTGACATATCCGACGAAGCAAATGCCGCACGCACAAAAGATTCACCCCATTGTGAATTATATTCCATAACGGGCTGCATACTGCCATCGATACGGAAATAGATTGTTGTTTGATCTGCGACTTCGATATGCACGTCTGAAACTTTCTGTGCGGCGGCCTTGGCGATAATATCAACAAAGTCTTTTTGCATTTGATTATCGAAATCGGCACGTCCACGCACCCCGCCACCCAACTTTGTTTCATATGTCTTATAAATATGCGAAATCAAACTTAAATCGGAATAGAACGGTATATTAACCTTAACACCTTGGCGTTTTAACAAATCCAAGAATGCCAACACCCGTCCATCATATCGATGTGTTCTGGATATAATAATTTCGCCACCAGAAAAGAACGCAATCATATTTTGCGTATCACGTGGCAATTCGAACTTTGCCCCCGTCACGGTCAACAATCTGTTTCCATTTGCATACAGATAATCAATGATGTCTTTTGATTCTGCCGCTTCCAAGCCGGCCGGCACAGACGGCTTTGGCGCATTTTTTTCATCAAAGATTTCTTTTGCATCAACCATGATTAATTTCCATTACTGACATTTAAATTTTGCACTGTGCCATCTGGGCCAATAAATTCCACCCCATCATCCAAAGATATAGATTTTACTTTAAACCCACTCACAGATTTTCCAACACCAATACGTTTTGTTTGTCCGGTTGACAAATCTGCGACGGTTGCCTGTAATTGCGAACCCGCACCTGCGACACTGACCAACCGGTACATTTTTGCAATATCCATTTGCACGACCGGTTCGGATGTATCGACCACCGGTTTTGTCACCGTCTTTTTTTCTTCCATTTCTGCCAACCAAGATTCTTTTTCTTTTTCGATACGTGCGGCTTCTGCTTCTAACTTGGCTTTTTGTGTTTCGATTTCTTGCTGTTGCTGCTCTGCCCGTCCGGACAAAGTATCGATTTCCATATGCAGTTTAATTTTTTCTGCGGCCAATCTGTCCAATTCTAAATCCAATTGCGCCCGTTCTTTTTCCAACTGCATCAGAATTTTTTCCTGTTCTAAATCTGTAATTTGTTGGAATAAAGAGCCTTCAACCTGATAATTATCAATTGCATCTGCGGCGACTTGTTCTATTTCGACATCTACGACATCGACGACCTGCTCTGCACGCCCAGTCCCCACCACAGACATCATCACCATTGCGACCAACATAAACATTTTTTTATTTTGCATAGATTATCACCTCATAGTTCCATGTCAAAGACCGCACATCCCAACGTGCACGTATCATATAAGTTCCACCAAAATCTTCAAAAATTTTCATAAACTGCATTGGGATTAATTTTGATTTAACCCCGACCTCAACCAAATTTACATTTGCCACATCAACCCCATTGGTCAAAGTATCTGTCACAATCTGGGTTTGCAAATCCATATCGATTTCTTGGAATAATGTCGTCACATCCCGCACAACAGAATCCACATCACGTTCATCAACCGACGAAACGATATTCAACTGGGGCAATCTGGCCTGAACACGCACGACATCTTCATTAACTTCTTGCACGAATGCGCCGGGCATCAAATCCGCAACGATGGTATAGAAATCATTTAACGTCCCAAAGTTACGCACAAATTCGGTTGTCACATATTCTTCACCACATTCGGCATATGTTTGATTCCAACCAATGACCGGCTGCATCACAAACGCAATCGCGCGATAGCATAAATCGGCACGCGCCGCCGCATCCGGCAACAATTCATACGGCATAACAATTGGTTCGGGTGGTTGTGGTTTTTCTATTTCAAATTGCACATCCAATTGTTTGTTTTTTTCTTCTAATTGTTTTTTATATTCTGCGACCAATTCGGGATTAACTTGGTTTAATTTTGGTCTGGGCATCAACACTTGAACGATTGGTTCACGAAACAGCACCAACATCCCCAACACAAACACAACAAACAGCGCCACCGAAAACATATTCACACCAAAGTGACTGATTGAATGCATTGTTGTTTTGTTATAACCGTTCAGCAGTTCCCCAATATCCCGTTCTGCGGCCTTTGGCATTCCCCACGCCCCCGGCGCAAAGAACGCTCCCCAATCGGGTATTTCGGACAATTTCACATATTCTGCCCGTGCATCTTTTTCTGTTTCAAAAACTTTATCTGCCAAAATTATACCATTTCGTGCCGCCACCAGATAGAACCCAGAATTAACCCGAAACACCGCCAAGAAAGACGTATATTCGGCAAACCTTTCCATAATCGCCGCCGCCGCCACAGACATACCAACACGTGCGCCCAAACGACGTGACGCCAACCCAACCATGGAACGATATTCTGTAAACAGATTTAATTTCTTATCAATTGCACGTGCCAAAGTACGGGCATAATTGCGCACAACAACACCGGCACGTACCGGCTGCCACAGCAACCCAACCGCATATTTTTTTCGATTAACATATATATATTGACTGGCCAAAAAACTCTCTCTCTGAATATTCTGAATAATTATAACACAAAAATCACACCCGTGGCAATCGTTTTAACACCACCCGCACATACAAATCCTGCCCCCAGCAAAATATTGACAAAGTGTTATTTTTGTATTACGGTCATAAACATGACACATGAACCACCAATTGTAAAAAAGCGTGTAACCATCAACAATCGCAACGTTGATGAATTTTTAACATTACCGCAACACGGTGCAATGAATTGGGATACGGGTTGCATTGAAATATTCGAATACAGGATTTCAAAATCCTTGCCCCCGGAAAAATATTCAATTGCGAAAAATATTTCTGCATTGATAAAATCATCTCGCCCCCAAACGATACACCACGAAACACGCCATTGGCAAAACTATAAAAAGATTGGCGATTTTGCAGATTTTGCCCAATGCAATTATTTTCAAGAAGTCTCTTTGTATTATCTGGATGAAATATCGGCATTTTGCGCCGGCGTTTTGTATTCGGACAAAGTTTTGGTATCATTTGGCCCAATCCCCGACAGTGTGATTGTGGCAACCCAAATGGCATTGGACCAATTCACCCACCCCGATTGCTTTGAATTTTATTTATCCGATATCACAGAACAACAGACAAACAATATTATATCTGACCTGAACAATGGATTGATTACGAAACAGCAACTGCGTCGGATGCAAAGCATGTACAATACCGACCCGGACAAATTATTTTCAAAAAAATATCATTCGGCGATTAAGAGTTTTTTCACATTCGACGGCACATACGTATTGGATTATAAAAACATTCCCGAACATTCATACGCTGCATTGGATTGCATTTTATCAGAAATGAAAAAAATCCGGCATCAATACCTGACCCGTACAAACGATATTATAACGATATTAACACGTTAAAAAACCCCACGAATGTGGGGTGTTTTTTTATTGACAATTTCCATATGCGCAACCCGATGGCACAGAAACAGTTGCCGTTCCCCCATCTTTTGCAGTACGCACACGATTTGGATACGGACAATCATACACATTTGCAACCAACACAAACGCACGTTCCGGCCCAAAGATTACCCATTCATTTGGTTTGGTACGTTGACTGGTAATCCAATATGCATTTCCCGGTCTGGCTTGGTCAACGATACGATTTTCCAAATATCTGCGTGCATCATTTGCATCATACACAGATACTTCTGATTCCAATTTGTACAAGAAAGTACATCCCACAGGT
>JAFXGD010000034.1 GCA_017513285.1 Alphaproteobacteria bacterium | reverse complement strand
ACCATCGGCACATTGACACGACATACCCGATTCATGCGCCGTATATCCATCTGCCGCATCACATGCACATGTATCGGTCGCCGAAATCCATTCACCACCCGACGCCACGCAAATTTGTGCTGCTGTGGTTTCAGGAACGCATATATTTGGTTGACACCCATGATCCTGATCGTTTTTAGAGTCGGCCGCATACACCACACAGTCTATATCTATCCGATTACCTGCATCGTCCAGCAAGTATTTATTTGGCCATATAGATGTTGTCTCATATATCTTCCAATCACGTGTAACCGGTACAGGCACCGTCTCACCATCTTTCAATTCGTAATTATACCCACTGCCTAAAGTTGCATATGCATAATCGAATCCGTAGGTGGCGTGACTGCCGTCAACAACCGTCGCTTTATATTGTATAGACCCCTCCGGACATCCACACCCCGTCATATTATCATTTTTATCTGTTTGCATTTCATATGTTGGACGACATTCACAACGCCCCGTAACATGATTATATTTGCGGGTCATATTTTTTTCGTACGAAAAAAATGTTCCATGACTTTCGCCACCACATATGCATGTGTCCATATTGAGAACCGTGCCAATAATAGTGGGCATATATATATGCGGTTCTGCATTAAATTGCCCACCGGCCCAAACACATGCTTGTTCCGCCGTTTTGCCATCGCGTGCATATGCTTCAAACCAATAAGGAGTATCATACCAGTCAGTACACATGTTCAAATCTTCATTATATTTATCGGCCCTATTCTGCGTAATGCACCATTCGGCAAAGTTTGTATTGATACATTTTATACCATCCGAATACACAATGCGACCTGTAATTCCCGAACAATAACAATTGCTTGAGTAGTGCCCAGGAACACCTTGCTCAAACACTCCACCCGACTGCTCACACAATATCTGATGTTCAGTTGAACCTACACATTTACCTGTATCTCTATTCAACATAAAATCTTCTTTACATTCGCACACCATACATCTGGTTTCTTCTCCTGGGAATGCTCTGCATGTGGTGCTGTCTTCTGGGCAATCAAACGAATCTGTTTCGAAGTTCCATGTATAACCAGTATCTTCATATCCGAAACTAACATACGCATGGGCGTTACTTTCAAAGCAGTACGTGACACTATCAATCGGATATTCCCTAGTATTTTCTGGGCATTCGCAATCACCGGTCTTTCTGCCATTGACGGCACATGTACCCGCATCATCGCCACCATTCTTAACGCATTTGCCGTCGGTTAATGTATGTGTGTCGGGGCATGTGCATGTGCCGTCATTCCATGTACCGCCGGTTGATGTACAATTGTTATAGTTTTGGCGGGTTTCGGAATCAAAGCAATATTCGTCTGTTTTATATGCGGATTCGCATATGCAGTTTTCTATCTTGGTATTCGGGGCGCATGTTGTTACTGTTCCGTATACGCATTCTTGGGTTGCTTCGTTAAAATGCCAACCCGACATTGTGCATGTGCATGTCAGTTCCTTTAATGACCATGTGCCATTGGTGCCACGACACTTGCGATATCTGGCTGCGTCGTCTGGGGTGTAACATGATGTTTCTCCACCAAAACCGTTTTCATTTACTATTAATTCTTCGGTGCCGCTGGGGCATTGGCATGAACACTGCCATTTGCCATTGTCGTCAATGTCGCTGCAAATGCGTTCCCAACCATCGGCACAGATACAGTGTCCATTATTGTCACGTAAATTTGTTAATAGTTTGTTCGCTTTGTGATATGTGTCTACATTTATGTCACATTGACACAACTGTAAGATAGAATCACCCAACAAAGTTGTTCCAGATGTCACCACGGTAGTTAAGTTTTTCCAATTGCCACCAACACTGTAGCATGCATCAGATTCTGCAATCCAATATTCACGGTTGTATTCGTTGCTGTTTTCAATAAAACAGGTGTCGGCGTTTTTCATGTTACCGGAATTGTCTTCACAATATACACTTAAACTGTACGCAACACATTTGCCGGTTAAATTCCCATTCGTATCATAGTCTTCACGCCACAATTTGCCTTCTTCTTGGCAGCGTTTTTTTGCACCCATGTCCACACACCAATAACTGCTTGTGTCTTTGGCTGCAGGTTCATAGTCTGGATTCTGGCATGTGCATGCGGTTTTATTTTGTGGATATCCGCCAATAAATCCTGACGATGTGTCGCATTGGCAATATCCATTTTCATCCAATGAAGAACCTTGGGCTTCGCAACGGCAACTGCCTGATTCAAGCCATGTTCCATTGGATTGCTCACAGCGTTCTTTCCGAACAGATGCGGCAACGATGCATTCCCAACCTCTGGCAGAAACTTCATACCCTGGTTTACATATGGAGCAACGGTGTCCCATCATGATGTCTAAAAAGTTTTGATCCGGGTTGCAAACGCATATGCCATTTTGTTCGGTCCCGCCACGAGTGTGTTCACAGCTGCAATAACCGCTGCTGTCACCGACCCATAATCCACCAGATTTGTCGCATCTGTCTTTAAAATCTTGTCCTAAATCAGGTGTTTTTGACCAACTGCTACCAGATGATGCTTTGCATCCACCAAAGAAGTCAGGTTCATATCCGGATTTACATGTACAGCTATGGTCGCTGGCGTTTGTCATGCCTGTGCCATTACATATGCACTTGCTGTTTGTAAAGTCCCATGCGCCGTGAACTGTGCCGTCTGTGCATAAATCCCACAGGTCAGATGTGCCACTTTTTGCGCACCATAACGTACCATTGATAATTATTCTGTGATCTACTGCTGCGCCGACCGCATCACAATGACATTGGTTCATTTGTTTGCCTGGGGCGCAGGTGGTGCCGCCATTGAATTCACAAACCCATTTCCCCGCCGAGTTTTTGGTTGGATTCATGTTTGTTTGGCATTTACAACCTTTGTTTGTTGGGGGATAGTTGCCCACAAAACCATCTGCATTGCTGCAATAACATTGTTTAGAACCAGGATTGTATAAAGCGCCTGGCAAATGATCGCACGAACAAGTGCTGGTCGCATCATTCCATTGTCCATAAGAGTTATAACATGCAAATTTGGCGTCGTTAATGTCTGTTGGTGTGTCCGGGGTATCACCGCCGGATTCTTTTTTAACGCATTTGCCGTCGGTTAATGTGTGTGTGCCCGGGCATGTGCATGCGCCATTTGTCCATTCGCCGCCGGATTCGGTGCATGCTGTTTCGCTATCTGATGGGGTGTCGGCAGGCGCAAATAATGCGTACAGCTGTTTATCCGCAGGCGCAGCACTTATTTGGCGGTCGCCGTTCGCATCATAGTATACAGTCGTCTTGTCCGAACCATAAACACCACTTAATGTATATTCTTGCTTTTTGGCAAAGTTCGACAGCCAGTCTATGCGTTTGGGTAACAGCCCGTCTTCCAATGCCAATTTTAAAGTCTGCACTTCGTTATTGTTAAAACGCAGACTGATGCCGCCAGAACGTACAGCATAAACAGCAACCATGCCACCACTGTTTAATGTAACGGTGTTGTCTTCATCGCAAACATTCGCATTCGCCTGCGATGCATCAGATATCACACACGCATCCGTCGCCGATGTCCCATATTCACCATCCTCACCCGCAACGTTCGCATATAAGGCGCCTGTATCCGTGTCAGATACAATCAATATGTCCCTGTCGCTGTCAGTGTCAGTAACAACGCTTTGCGATACCATCGGTGTTGATGACGAAACTGCAACATACGGATTTACTATCTCTGGCTCTTCACCTTCGTCGCCGCCGGATTCTGTTTCAACACACCCGCCGTTGTTGTCCGGTTCATACAACGTATCACATTTACAGGCGTACGGACCGTTGTTGGTTATGCCTGTGCCACTGCATTCGCACCTTTCGCCAGATACATTCCATTTCCCACGAACAGAGCCAGTCGTACAGTTCTGATAACGTTCATATGTTGTGTTGGTAACACAATATTCTGTGCCGTTAACTGTTATGCTTGATTTCAAACATTCACAATTCGATACAGGTGCATTCATGCCACATTCACGAACAACAGGATCAGATGGCTCAGATGAATCCTCTGGTATCTTTGCACACCCGCCGTTGCCGTCAGATTCATAGCCACTGTTGCATGTGCATTTGCCATTGGTCCAGCCAGAGTAAGACGGACAAGTACATACCATATTTACCATGTCCCATGTACCACGTACAGTCCCCGTCGTGCATGACGTATGGGCATTCTTGGTCGATGTGTTTACACACCATTGTACACCACTGTCTTCAGTTATAACTTTATTGTCACATGTACAACCAGATACCATCTGATTCAATCCACACTTGGTCGGCGCAACATAACAAGACCCATCACGCCATGTGCCACCATT
>JAFXGD010000006.1 GCA_017513285.1 Alphaproteobacteria bacterium | reverse complement strand
TTTACCCCGTTTTTTTATTCCGTTTGCTGTGCATTAATATAAATGCGATTCCTGTAACGGTAATTGTTTGAATGCCGCTTAATATGCCTGCGCCACTGCCGAACAGGTATGCGAATAACATCATAAACAGCAGGTTTATTATCCAATACATTTTATCTCTCCTGATACAAAAGAAAAACCGCATTTGCGAAACAAAAGCGGTTGGAGTTTCAAACACTATCAAGACGAATAGCGGGTTTATTCAATATATTCACCACACTCCAACCCGGGTTGGAGTTTTTTTATACCTCTCCAGGTACGTCTTGTGGGGTGTTTGAATCCCCGATGCAACAACCGTCACATCGCACGTATTATACCATTTGTTGGATTGCAAACACAATAAAAAAAACGGGGTTTTACCCCGTTTTTATTTATTTAAAATTTCCAATAACTTCATTGGTACGTCTTCGATTGCGACACGTACCTGTTCCATTGTGTCACGGTATCTTAATGTGACTGTACTGTCTTCCATGGATTGGTGGTCGACCGTTATGCATACCGGTGTGCCGATTTCATCGTGTCTGCGATAGTTTTTACCAATATTGCCCGAATTTTCCAATTCAATGCGTCCAATGCCCATTTTGCGCAGTTTTGCCACAATGTCATTTGATATATCCAACAATTCTGGTACGTTGCGTGCCAATGGTATAACGGCTGCCTTAACCGGTGCCAGTGCAGGTTTCAATTTCAACACGGTGCGTGTTTTTCCGTCGCCCAAATCTTCTTCTTCATATGCCTCTAACATAACGGCCAACATTGCACGATTTACGCCCATCGCCGTTTCGATGACATATGGTATAAAGTTTGCGCCACTTTGTGGGTCGAAATAAGACAGTTTTGTTGTACTGTCACGGTTTTCCAAAACGTTGGCATTGATTTGGAAATCTGATTGTGCTTTTGTGTGTGAGCCCAAATCAAAATCTTGTCTGTTGTGAATACCTTCGACTTCATCGAATCCATCTGGGAATTCATATTCGATATCAACGGCGGCTTTGGCATAGTGTGCCAACTTTTCATGTGGTGCAAAGCGCAACTTTTCCGCCGGTATGCCCAATACATTAATCCACCAACTTAATCTTTCTTGCATCCACATTTCGTGATATTTTTCATCATCGGCCGGGTTTACAAAGTACTGCATTTCTGCCTGTTCAAATTCACGCATACGGAACACGAATCCACGTGGTGAAATTTCATTACGGAACGCTTTGCCAATTTGTGCGATACCGAATGGCAACTTATGTGGTTTTGCATCCAAAACATTTTTAAAGTTTGTATATGTTGTTGTTGCGGTTTCTGGTCGCAGGTATGCATTAATTGCGCCGTCTGCGGTTGCACCGATTGACAGCCCCATCATCAATTGATATGCACGTGGTTCTGTGATTTCTGTGCTGCCACAGTTATCACATTTTGTTTGGTCTTTCATTTTATCTTGTCGCATACGTGCGCCACATTTTTTGCATTCGACCAATGGGTCTGAAAATCCTGCTTCGTGTCCCGAATATTTCCACATCAATCGGTTGGTAATCAGTGCCGCATCCAACCCTTCGATATCATCACGGGAATAAATCATGGCGTTCCACCATGCGTTGCGAATGTTCTTCATCAATTCCACGCCATATGGACCATAATCATATGCGCCCCCCAATCCGCCATAGATTTCCGAACCTGTGAAAATAAATCCCCGACGTTTGCAAAGTGCGACTATATCATTAACTGTTTTTGCTGGCATATTTACCCCCGATTAAATTATTACGTGAATATTTTATACTGATTTTGTTGTTTTGCAACATAATAAATAGATTTTGGTGGTATGTCACAAAACAATACCTGGAACAATTGATTCAGATAAATCAATAACCACTATAGTCTGCATTATTGTATAGCCGCCATTCTGCATCACGTCGTCCATCCAAGAGTCCTCCATTCCTAAATGCACGCCACGCATCTTCTAAATTTGTATAAACGTTGCTTTTATATTTGTTGTCATTCAAATATTTTCTAACCGTTGATTGGTATAGCCCACGATTTCTATTTTGTGGTGCAGCAGACCCGGCCCCAATATTAAATACCAGCGACACCAATGCGTCATATTGGCTTTGTGTCATATTTGATATAGCATCGGCAGAGATTTGTTCATTTATTGTGTTACAGGTTGCCTGCAGGTCTTGTTTCAACAGTTCTGTTGCCTGTTGTTCCGTTAAGCCGGCACTAAAATC